>NZ_JALJES010000029.1:0-82617 GCF_023242525.1 Pseudomonas sp. MWU12-2319 | reverse complement strand
CTGGATTTTTTTGCCCTAGGGTGCCTAGTAATACCCGATGCCGGTTCCAGCCCAAAATAAATCCCCAGTGTATTTAATGGTAGAGAAGGATCACTTTTAAATCGAACGGGGATGCCTATGTACTTTAATGACATTAGGGCAATTGTGCAGCAGCCTGCTGCACACACTCCACGCCCGGTCATGCAGCGCCAAAAGCACTTGTCCTGCTAGCTGCCTGGCGCGAAGACCGCCACGCAGCCATTACAGCCACCGTCCTTGGCGCTGAGCGGCAGGAAGACGTGGTTATTCTTCTCGCTGACGGCGACCGAATGCGGATTGCCGCCGGGCAGCTTTATGCGTTGGACGAGCGTATTGGATTTTGCGTCGATAACACCGAGCTCCGGGCCGTCCGGCATGCCGCGCGAAGCGGTGTAATACTGCTTGAGCTTCGGATTGTAGGTGACCATGTCGGCGGAACCGAGGCCTGGAATGACCTTGACCACCGAACCGTCGGTCTTCATCACGACGAATACCGGCGGCAGACCGCTGTCCTTGCCGCCGGCGTCGCAACCTAACAGCAGGTTTGCACCTGGTCCTTGCACCAGGCCGTTGGGATGGCAGTCATTGACTGGCAGCAATTTCTCGAGCTTGCCGCTGGCCGGGTTGATGACCGCGACGGCACCCTTGGCCTTATCCTTCTTCAACTCGGGAATCGAAACATAGAACCTTTTTGTCACCACATCGTAGACGGGCTGCTCGATCCCGTCCGTGGCGTCCTCAAGGGAAATCCTGGCCATGATTTTGTGGTCGGGTTTGGTCGAAATCAGCGTCAGGAACGGCGGCTCGTCGGCATTGTTGGCGACAAGCACAACGTGGGCCTTCGGATCGTAGGCCATCTCGTCAACTCGGAATTTTCCGCCGGTGGAAAGGCTATCCGAGACTTTTTTCGTCTTGAGGTCGATGACCTTCACAGTGCTGTCGCCGTCGCTGGCCCACACCTCGCCGCCAACCACGACGACGCCGTTCGGGCCGGACACACTACTGGTCTTTAATTGTCCTGCGAATCCGCCGGGCAACCGGTCGACCATCTTGCCGCTGGCGCCATCGAACACGTCGATAGCCTTGTTGCTTCTATCGGCCAGATAATAACGGTTGGTCGCCTGATCGACATAGCTGATGTCGAAGCCGTTGAGAGGCTCGCCTGGAACCTCCAATGTGCCGATCTGTTTCAGTTCAGCCGCGCTGACCGAAGCAGCGAGACTCAGCACCAATACTGCCGTCGCGGAACCTAACAACTTTCGCTGCACCATGTGTTTTCTCCTGAAGATCTTCGGGTATTTTTTTATTCGTGTTCATAAACCGCCCCGACCAACCGGGGCGCCTAACCCTTTCACATTCGTTCAGAGATACACGGCCTTGGCCGTCACTGCTGCGACCATGGCACTTTGACCTCAGAAAAGGAGGGCCCACGAGACGATCTCGACCGCAGAATCAATCTCGGCTAGATGCATCCACAATGTCAACATTAGAGAGACTTGCGTACCGATGATGCGATTTTTAGGAAGCATTCCCACTTACACTATTCACGACACAGACTTTCTATATCTGACTCACTACCAGAATAATCTCGCATTTCGAAAGCGTACTACTTTATAAATAGCATTGGCTGACTCAATACTCGCCGCACCGATATACCTCAATTAGTTTTATCATTTCCGCCCGTAATTGCTCACTCTCAAATTCGTACTCCAACCTAAGTGTTGGTAGGATTATGAGTCAGTTCGGTCATTACGAGTCGTCTCCCATGGATGCATCATCACTTGCCAGTTCGCGCTCGATCTGTTCGATGCTGGGCAGGCTGGTTTGCAGCTCTGCCGGTAGCGACTCCACCAATTGATATTCCGCCACACCAATGGGACGGGCGTTATCACGCAGCGCGTATTCGGCAACGACCTTGTTCTTGCTCTTGCACAACAGCAGGCCAATGGTGGGACCGTCCTGCGGGTGCTTGACCTGGGCATCCATCGCCGTCAGGTAAAAGCTCAACTGGCCCAGGTGCTCAGGCTTGAACTTGCCAGCCTTGAGTTCGATGACCACGTAGCAGCGCAGCTTCAGGTGGTAGAACAGCAGGTCGATGAAGAACTCGTCACCGCCCACATCCAGCAGCACTTGCTGGCCAACAAACGCAAAGCCTGCGCCCAATTCCAGAAGGAACTCGGTGACATGCTTGATCAGAGCGTTTTCGATCTCGCGTTCCTGCGCATCGACGGTCAGGCCGAGAAAGTCGAAGCGGTAAGGATCCTTCAGCGACTCACGTGCCAGGTCTGAGTGCGGTTGGGGCAGGAGACTCTCGAAGTTACTGACGGCCTTGCCACTGCGTTCCAGCAGACCACTCTCGATCTGCATGACCAGAATGTTGCGCGACCAGTTGTGTTCTATGGCCTTGGCGGCATACCAGCGGCGAGTTTCGGGGCCCGGCAGCTTGTCCAGCAACGCCAGTTGGTGATACCAGGGCAATTGTGCAAGCACCCCTTGCACAAATTCGGCGTCCGGCCACGCCTCGGCAAACGCGCGCATGTACTTGAGGTTGCGTGGTGAAAACCCCTTCATATCGGGAAAGGCGGCGCGCAAGTCCTGCGACAGGCGCTCAACGACCTTGGTGCCCCAGCCCTGTTCTGCCTGCCGGGTCAAAATATCATGACCGATCTGCCAGTAGAGCAGAACCAGCTCACGGTTCACCGCCAGCGTGGCGCGTTGCTGGGCGTTATGGATACGGCCTTTGAGGTCGGCCAGCCAGTCGCTGTAACCTTCAGGTGGCGTGCTCAGGCTAACAGGAGTATCGCTCATGCCTTTTTCTCTCGTGCTTTTTTCGGCTCGGCCTTCACTGCGTTTACAACGCATATTGATATAAGGTCAAACAGCCCTTAGCGGTAACCAATACCTGGATTAGTCCAGCTACAGCGTTACGTCCTTCAGTAGTCGCCGCGCCGATAAGCTTCAATTAGCTTTACTACTTCAGTTCGCAGCCGCTCACCATCAAACTCATACTCCAATCTATCAGAATCTGGACTATACATATCAGCCGCACAAAACACGCTAGATAGACATCCGCTTAAAGCAGGAGCGTCTTGCAGAATCACATCGGTGTCTCTCTCGACTCGCCAACGTTCAATATAAACATCGCAAAACTCATTTGCGGATAGCTTTCCAGCAACAAAAGACTCTGCAAAAGCCAAAAGTTCAAGACTCATCGCAACACTCCATTTTCAATGTAGTTTATCAACTGAGGCGTCTGCGCCTTCAAATTGAACCCCGTCACAAATTCTCCAGCCTCACTCACCACCACAATATTATTTGTGGTCGGATTAAAGTACACCTTCGAACCTTTAACAAAACCGTAAGTACCTTTACGAACAGTTTCTGGAGCACTCATATGTTTCATGATACCTAACTCATACGCCCGAAGCGTCTGAGCATTTTTCTTCGTTGTCACAACACCGAAATCAACTGCATGTTTGAATTTTCGATCAAGCTGCCTCTGAGAAAAAACTATCGATGCAACAGGTAGTTTTTTATCAACCCTTCCTGGTTGTACCTGCCTCGGTCGTTCAAGCTCAACAATCCGAGCCCCAGCCCCCATCCCTTCGGCCCTTCCCGCCTTTTTTATTCTAGCGTTCTTGAGGCCCTGGCCGAGCCGTTTCAGCCCATTGCCCAAACGTTGGGTCAATGCCAGGTTTCGCACCGACACTGCGCCTTTCGCCGCCAAACCAGCACCACCGGTATACATGACCAACAGCGCGATCAGCACTATCTCGAAGACCACGACACCACCGAACTCGGCGATTTCTTCGCGGTTCTGGGCTTTTACATAGTCAACGGCAAATCACGCCAGCAGGTCCCGGCTCGGCTCGTCCTCCATCACGAAGCACGCCGTTTCGTAGCTTTCGGCCAGTTGTTCACGGGTGATCTTGCTTGGGTCGAAGCCCAGCGCCTCAATCAGTTCACGATGCTGCGCCTGGGAAAAGTTGTCGCGAAAGGAAGCGATCCAACTGCCACCATTGGAAGCGTCGGCGTTCCAGGCGGACACCACGACATTGGAAAAGGTAACGAAGGGATTGATCAGGTCGCCATATTCCTTGGCGCTCTTGACCAATCCCCAAGCGCCATAAAGCGCGCCCTTGCCAATCGCCAAATGGGTATGGAATGCATTGGTGACAACACCACGCTCATCCTGGATAGCCTGCAACGCCGCCGCTTCGGCACGCTCTGCTTCGAGAATCGCCTCCAGCGCGGCCTGCACCTCGGCGCGGCTGCGGACCACCAGATCTTCGGTGTCGACCTCCGCCAGCATCTGCGCCTGATAAGTTCCATCGGGAATACTCCCGACAAACCGACTGTACTCATCCAACCGAGTCCGAATGGGCTCGCCGCTGGCCGGGGTCAGCACGCAAGGCAAATCACACCCCAAGCCTTCGCCGTTATCCCAGATGAACTTCAAACCAACATGGCAGGTGCTGGCCGGAGCCTCGCGCTCAATGGTCCGCTTTGTCTGGCTGTAGAAGTCGCCGTTATAAGGCTCTGGAGGCGGCACGCGACGCTCGGGATTGCGCGACGGCAAAGGAATACACGGGCCCGGCGTGGGTGAGTAATTGCCCCTGGAATCGTAATGGCCCACGGTTAACGAGATCCCTGTTTCAACAGTCGTTCGCTCCTTCGAGAAGGACCGACAAAAACAGAAAGTCAGCTGCTCGGCCCAGTTACCGAAGCTTACGGTCGAGGCCGAAAGGAAGTGACCGCATTGGATGCCAGACAACTCAACGCCATCTGTAGGACCCTGGCCAACAGCCCCCTTCAACAAGCAGGCAACCCCACGGAGATCCCGCTACAATCCCGCCGAGTGATTGCCAAGATGCTCGCTCACGTGCCAAGTCCTGCTTTCCAACTCGCGGTGTGCCCTGGCACCCACCGCCGCCGTCCCGGGCGCCCCCCGGTCGCCGGCTGAACAGGGTTGCCCGAACATGACGCTGCTGCACATCCCCACCCTGCTGCTGGTTTCGGTCTTCATCTTCTGCCTGATGGGGCTCTTGAGCCTGCACGCCTGGCTGCGGGAAACCCGCGAACGCTGCCTCGCCTACCTGGGCAGCATGATGTTGCTGGCATCCCTCGGCATCCTGCTGGTGAGCTTGCGTGGCTTGGGCGTCGACTTTGTACCGCTGGTGGTGGGCAACGTGGTGCTGTTGCTGAGCGCAGCGATGAACTGGACGGCCATGCGCGTGTTTGCCGGGCGCGCGCCCTCGGTCCCAGGCATGCTCGCTGGCGCGCTGACTTGGCTCGCGCTGTGCCTGGTGCCAACCTTCCTGGAGTCACTGCCATTGCGGGTGGCCGCCTATTCGGTGCTGACGGTCGGCTACGGCGTGCTGACCTTGCTGGAGTTCTGGCGCAGTCGCCACAGCCTCGAAGCCTCCTACCTGCCTGCGCTGACACTGACAGCACTGAATACTCTGTTCTACTGCGTGCGGACCTTTACTGACGCCGGCATGGGCCTGGACCAGGCCCTCGCGGGTAGCGGCGAAGGCGTGCCGTTTTTCTCCTTCATGCTGTTCGAGTCCATGCTCTACGTGGTCGGGATCGGCTACGTCACCCTGGCCATGGTCAAGGAGCGCGCCGAGCGCCAGCTCAAGGCGGCGGCCTATAGCGATCCCCTGACCGGCGTCGGCAACCGGCGATCGTTCATGCTCAAGAGTGAAAAGCTGCTGGCCGATTGCGAACGGCGCAGGACGGCGGCGGCGCTGCTGCTCTGCGACCTGGACCATTTCAAGCGTCTGAACGACACCTTCGGCCATGCCGTGGGCGACCAGGCACTGATCGCCTTCGGCCGGGTAACGACACAGATCCTGCGCCCGGCGGATGTATTCGGGCGCATTGGCGGCGAAGAGTTTGCCTGTGTGCTGGGCGATAGCGACAAAGCCCGCGCGATGGAAGTGGCGGAGCGGATCAGGGCCGGCTTTGCCGGACTGACGCTGCTGGAACCCGGCTTTCTCAGCGTGAGTATCGGGCTGGTCACCACGGGGGAATCCGGGTGCGAACTCTCGCGGTTGCTGTCGGTGGCGGATGAGGCACTTTACGCAGCCAAGGGTAAGGGCCGCAATCGAGTAGAGATCGCAGAAAGCTAGCCCTGCGGCAACACCACCAACCGCTGCCCCCGCACCGTCGCCGTCATCTGCCCGGCGTCGGCACAGGCCAGCAGGCAATCGGCAATCGCCGGTTCCAACTCGACCCGCACCCTGCGCACCAGGGCGCGGGCGCCGAAGCGCGGATCGTGATCGCGTCCCAGCCAGGCACGGGCCAACTCATCCACCGATAACTGACGTTGCGGCCCCAGGCGCTGATTGAGCTTGCTCAGTTCGATATCCAACAATGCGTCGAGCCAGCGACCCTCGATGCGTTCGAACACCAGGATACGATCGATCCGATTGAGAAACTCCGGTTCGAAACGGTTGTGCAACGCCCGCTCCAGCAGCCGTGATTCAGCCTCTGCGAACCAACCCAGCAAACGTCTCCAGCCCACACTCAAACGCTGCCGTCGAGCGTTGGCCTGCCGTGCGCCGATGTTGCTGGTCATGAAGATCAGGCTGTTACGAAAATCCAAAGTACGGCTGCCGCCCGCCAGGGTCAGCCTGCCACTTTCCAGAATCCCCAACAGGCTGCGCAGCACCTCGTCGCTGGCCTTTTCCAGCTCATCGAACAGGACGATGCCCGGACGACTGTAAGTACCCTCGATCAATTCGCTGTCGAACAGACTTACACCCTCTTTGCTACCGACATAACCCGGCGGCGCACCGGTCAGCGCCGCCGCGTAATGCTCCTGGGCCAGGGTCTGCATATCGATGCGGCACATCGCATCGCTACGACCATGAATAGCCTGGGCCAGCAGGCGCACGATCTCGGTCTTGCCAACGCCAGTCGGGCCCATGAACAGGTTGACCCCAAGCGGTCGCTCGCGATCACCGATGTCCGCCTTGAGCACCTTGAGCTGTGCCTCGACCGCCGCCAGTGCCGCGTCCTGGCCGACGATGCGCTTACGCAGCAGCGCCATCACCTGCTGCGGTTCGAAGGTGAACCGCGAGGTCAGCGGACGCACCTCGGGCTGCCCTGATGCGGGGACCTGCTGGATCGACGACATGCTTCAGCCCGCGGTCTTTTCTTTACCGCCGTGGGGCAATTGCCCCACCGGGCAGTCCGCCACGCCGACCGTGCGCCGGGTGATGTTCTCCACATTCTCCCGGGCCTTCTCTGCATCCAGGACCCAGGTGCGGTAGAACTCGAACGGGCAGTCGGCGATGCCCTTGTCGCCATCGCCGGAATCGTAGATGCCGGTGTAGCCACGGTGCAGCAACTTGAACAGATGGTTCTGCGACTGGTCGTTGGCTCGCGCATCGCGGATCTGTGAGATCGACAACTGGGCGTACTGAATACCCATTTCCTCTTCGCCACACTCACCCAGGGTACGGCCGTCGAAGCCGATGATCGCCGAGTGCCCGAAGTACGAATACACCCCGTCGAAACCGGCGGCGTTGGCCACCGCGACATAGCAGTTATTGGCCCAGGCCATGCTCTTGGACATCTGCACCTGCTGCTCCTTGGCCGGGTACATATAGCCCTGGCAACGGACGATCAGCTCCGCGCCCTTCATCGCACAATCGCGCCAGATCTCCGGGTAGTTGCCGTCGTCGCAGATGATCAGGCTGATCTTCATGCCTTTGGGGCCGTCGCAGACATAGGTGCGGTCGCCGGGGTACCAGCCTTCGATAGGACACCAGGGAATGCACTTGCGATAGCGCTGGACGATCTGCCCCTGATTGTCGATCAGCACCAGGGTGTTGTAAGGCGCCTTGTGCGGATGCTCCTCGTGGCGTTCGCCGGTCAGGGAAAACACACCCCAGGTATTGGCCTCGCGACAGGCCGCGGAAAAGATCGCGGTCTCTTCGCCGGGAATGGTCGCGGCGGTGGCCATCATCTCGTCATGGTCATAGAGAATGCCCATGGTGCTGTACTCGGGGAACACCACCAGGTCCATCCCGGGCAGCCCCTGCTTCATGCCCTTGATCACCTCGGCGATCTTGCGGGCATTGTCGATGACCTCGGCCTTGCTGTGCAGGCGCGGCATCTTGTAGTTCACGACAGCAACACCGACGGTATCCGGGCTGCTGGAAATATCGCCATGGCGCATGGAGAAAAACCTCTGTCAGTGACTGATCATCCAGGGCCGTGGCCCGGTCTTGCTCTTGAGTCCCAGGGGATTGGCCTTGGTCGGCACCACCGGTTTGCTTGGCGCGCAGCAACCGCAACCCTTGGGATGACGCCGCTGCTGGTACTCGGCGACGGTCTGCGGCGCATGGGCGCTGCGCTCGTTGGTGGCGATGGCCTGGCGCTGGCTGCTCGACAGGCAGTTCAAGGCCGGCGCCGATAACTGCAAACCACCGCCCGCGCCGCCGCAATAGGGGCACTGGCAAGGTTCATGGCGCTGGTTCATGGGCCGCAGCATGGTGAAGGTGCCGCAGGCCTGGCACTGGTATTCGTAAGTCGGCATGGTTCGAACTCCCGGAATCTTGATGACGCCTTACAGATCGTGGGCGATAGGCAGGTCGATACTGCCGTCCAGGTGCTTGATCGGGCCGCTGGCGTTGGGGTTGATATCGAAGTCGAAGATCTCGGTCGGCAGCCACAAGGTCGCGCAGGCATTGGGGATATCCACCACGCCGCTGATATGGCCCTGCACCGGGGCCGATCCCAGCAGGGCATAACCCTGGGCCGGGGAGTAACCGAACTTGGTCAGGTAGTTGATCGCATTGAGGCAGGCCTGGCGGTAGGCGACGTTGACGTCCAGGTAGTGCTGCTGGCCGCTCTCGTCCACCGAGATGCCTTCGAAGATCAGGTAGTTCTTGTAGTTCGGGGTGATGGGGCTTGGCTTGAACACCGGGTTCTTGATCCCGTACTTGGCCATGCCGCCTTTGATCAGCTCGACCTTCATGTGTACCCAGCCGGCCATCTCGATGGCGCCGCAAAAGGTGATCTCGCCGTCGCCCTGGCTGAAGTGCAGATCGCCTACCGACAGGCCGGCGCCGTTGACGTAGACCGGGAAGAAAATCTTCGAGCCGCGGGACAGGTCCTTGATATCGCAGTTACCGCCATGTTCGCGCGGCGGCACGGTGCGGGCGCCGGTGGCGGCGGCGTCATCGCGGGCCTGGCCCTTGAGTTTGCCCATGTGTGCGGTGGTGGCCAGCGGCGCGTTGGCCAGGGGCGGCACGCGGGTCGGGTTGGTGTCGATCAGTTCCTGTTCACGGCGGTTCCAGTCGGCGAGCATCACCGGGTCGGGCAGGCAACCGATCAGGCCGGGGTGGATCAAGCCGGCGAAGTTGACACCGGGAATGTGCCGCGAGCTGGTGAACATGCCTTTGAAATCCCAGATGGCTTTCTGCGCACTGGGGAAATGGTCGGTGAGGAAGCCGCCGCCGTTCTGCCGGGAAAAGAAACCGTTGAAGCCCCACTGGGACTCGGCCTTGGCGCCGATGTCCAGCAGGTCGACCACCAGCAGGTCGCCGGCTTCGGCGCCGTGCACGCCGACCGGGCCGGAGAGGTAGTGCACGGTGGACAGGTCGATATCGCGCACGTCGGAAGCATCGTCGTTGTTCTTGATCGCCCCGGCGGTCCAGTCGTAGGTTTCGAGAATGAAGTCATCCCCCGGCTTGACCCAGCAGGCCATCGGAATGTCCGGATGCCAGCGGTTGTGGATCTGCTCGTTCTCGGTGGCGGGCTGGTTGAGGTCGACTTTGATCAAGGTATCGGTCATGGCAAAGCTCCTGGACAGTAGGGATGTACAGCGTTGCTGGCAGTCTCGAATGGCGACGCGAATCGGCCAATACGTCGGATGACGTAGCTCCCTTTGCAGGAGCCCGGCTTGCCGGCGATGGCGATTTCAAGACCGCTATCGCCGGCGAGCCGGGCTCCCACAATGTTTGTGTCGAGCCGAGAACCTGCATGCGCGTGAAATCTGTGGGAGCGGTGCTTGTCGGATCGCCGCACCGCCGCGAAGCTTTTGGCGGCCTCAAGGGCCTCTTCGCGAGCAAGCTCTGCTCCCACAGGGACAGTGTTCGGCCTTAACTGAACGGTATTACGGCAAGCCGGGTTCCCACAGGGCAAAGGGGTCTATACGGAGAGGTAACGGCTGATCGTCGCTTCGTCGACCTTGTCGCGGGTTTCCTCGATGACGAAACGCCCCTTCTCGATCACCAGAAAACGGTCGGCGATTTCCAGGGTGAAGGACAGCACCTGCTCGGAAACCACGATGGTCAAATCCCGCAGGGTGCGGATCTCCTTCAGGGTCCGGGCGATGTCCTTGATGATCGACGGCTGGATGCCTTCGGTGGGTTCGTCCAGCAACAACACCTTGGGATTGGTCGCCAGCGCCCGGGCAATCGCCAGTTGCTGCTGTTGCCCGCCCGAGAGGTTGCCGCCCTTGCGCGAACGCATGTCGTGGAGCACCGGGAACAACGCATAGAGGTCTTCCGGCACCTGGCCCCGGGCCGAAGACGGCAAGCCGGTCTGGATATTTTCCAGCACCGTCATGCTGGGAAAGATCATCCGCCCCTGGGGCACATAGGCGATGCCGTGCTCGACCCGCTCGTGGGTCTCGAGACTGGAGACCTCACGACCATCGACACTGACCTGCCCGCCCCACTGCGGGAGAATGCCCATCAGACTCTTGAACAGCGTGGTCTTGCCCATGCCGTTGCGCCCCATCACGGCGACGATTTCCTGCCTGGCCACAACCAGGTCAAGGTCATGGAGAATCTGGCTCTGGCCGTAGCCACAGGACAGCTTGTTGACGTTGAACATGCCTGCTTCCTCAATGGCCCAGATAGACTTCGATGACTTTCGGGTTGTTCTGCACCGACTCCATGCTGCCCTCGGCCAGCACCTTGCCCTGGTGCAGCACCGTGACCTTGTGGGCAATGCTCTTGACGAACTCCATGTCGTGCTCGATCACCAGCACCGAACGGCCCTGGCTGATGCGCTTGAGCAACTCGGCGGTCTGCACGCGCTCGTTGACGCTCATCCCGGCGACGGGTTCGTCGAGCATCAGCAGGTCGGGGTTCTGCATCAGCAGCATGCCGATCTCCAGCCACTGCTTCTGGCCGTGGGACAGCAGGTCGGCCTGTTGCTCCAGCAGATCGCCGAGAAAGATCTCCCGGGCCACCTCTTCCACCCGCGCAATCACCGCCGCGCTGCGCTTGAAGAACAAGGCGCTGAACACCTTGCGCCCGGCCGGATAGGACATCTCCAGGTTCTCGAACACCGTGAGGTTTTCGTAGATCGACGGGTTCTGGAATTTGCGCCCGACGCCGGCACGGACGATGTTGTACTCGTGCATCCTGGTCAGCTCTTTCCCGTCGAACTGGATGCTGCCGCTGGTGGCGCGGGTCTTGCCGCAGATCAGGTCGAGCACCGTGGTCTTGCCGGCACCATTGGGTCCGATCACTACCCGCACTTCATTGCGGTCGATATACAGGTTGAGGTTGTCCACCGCCTTGAAACCGTCGAAGGACACCGTCAGCCCCTCGATGGCCAATACCGGTTTGTTCATCTGAAAACCGATGGCGGTCATGGCTGGGCCTCCAGGGAAGGACGTTCAGGGGCTGGAGCTTTCGGTTCGACACGCACGGCCTGTGGCAAGGACGCAGCCACCGGTTGTGAGCGAGGAGAACGTCGCAGCAATCGAGCAAGCGCCTGGCGACCATGACTGTCCCAGAGCCCGGCCAGGCCATTGGGGAAGTACATGACCACGGCAATGAACAGCCCGCCCATCAGGTACAGCCACAGCTCGGGAAAGGACTCGGAGAAATAGGTCTTGCCGTAGTTCACCAGCAAGGCCCCATACACCGCGCCGAGCAGCGACATACGCCCGCCGACCGCGGTAAAGATCACCATCTCGATGGACGGTACGATGCCGACGAATGTGGGCGACATAAAGCCGACCTGCAAGGCGAACATCGCGCCGCCAATGGCCGAGAACCCGGCGGCGATGCAAAACACGAATATCTTGAAAGTGGCCACGTCATAACCGGAGAAGCGCACCCGCTCCTCCTTGTCGCGCATCGCCATCAGCAAGCGCCCCAGCTTGGAAGCGAGGACAAAACGGCCGATAAAAATGCAGCCGAACAGCAGCGCCGCATTGATGAAGTACAACACCAGCTTGGCGCTGTCGGTGCGCAGGTCCCAGCCGAGCAGCGTCTTGAGATCGGTGATGCCATTGACCCCACCGCTCAGGCCCTGCTGACCGACAATCAGCACTGTGAGAATCAGCGCAATGGCCTGGGTGACGATGGAGAAATACACATCCCCGACCCGTCGCTTGAACAGTGCAATTCCGATGATGAAGGCCAGCAACACCGGCACCACAATCACCGCCAGCAGCGTGAAACTGAAGCTGTGGAACGGCCCCCAGAGCCAGGGCAGTTCGGTGATCTGGTTCCAGTCCATAAAGTCCGGAATGCCCGGCGTGGTCTGGATCTTGGTGCTGACCGGATCGGAGGCTTCCAGCTTGAGAAACATCGCCATGCAGTAGCCGCCGACACCGAAGAACACGCCTTGCCCGAGACTGAGAATGCCGCCATAACCCCAGCACAACACCAGCCCCACAGCGACGAAGGCATAGGTCAGATACTTGCCCACCATATTCAGGCGGAAGGCATCCAGGGTCAGCGGGAACACCACGAAAATCAGCAGCGCCAACAGCGCCACGCCGAGCAGGTTCGGCTTGCCCGCCAGCATCTTGTCTAGAACGTTCATCGGCTCGCCTCTACTTGCGCACTTTGATGGAGAACAGCCCTTGGGGGCGCAGCATCAGGATCAGGATGACCCCGGACAGGGTCAGCACCTTGGCCATCGAACCGCTGAGGAAAAACTCCGAGATCGATTGGGTCTGGGCAATCACGAACGCCGACGCGATGGTGCCGAACAGGCTTTGCGCACCGCCGAAGACCACCACCAGGAAGGTGTCGACGATGTACTGCGAGCCGGCGGTGGGTCCGGTGGAACCGATGGTGGTGAAGGCCGCGCCGGCCACCCCGGCGACACCGCAACCCAGGGCAAAGGTCATGCGGTCGACCTTGCGGGTATTGATGCCCACGGCCCGGCTCATCAACCGGTTCTGCACCGTGGCGCGCACATGCAGGCCCCAGCGCGAACGATAGAGCAGGACAAAAATGCCTGCCGTCAGCAGCAAGGTCAGGGCCATCATGAACAGGCCGTTGCGCGGGATTTCGATGGAGTCCGTGAGGTTGAACGACCCCATCAACCACTCCGGTGGCGTGGCACTGACTTCACGGGCGCCGAACACCGAACGGAAGGTCTGCTGCATGACCAGGGACAGGCCCCAGGTCGCCAGCAGCGTGTCCAGCGGCCGCTTGTAGAGTCGGCTGATCATCGCCCACTCCACCAGCCAGCCGATGGCGCCGGCGATCAGAAACGACAACGCGATGGCGAAGAAAAAATAGTAGGGTTGGAACGCCGGGGCGAAATGGCTGGTCAGGCTCGAACAGACATAGGTGGTGTAGGCACCGATGGTGAGGAACTCGCCGTGGGCCATATTGATGACCCCCATTTGCCCGAAGATGATCGCCAGCCCCAGCGCCATCAACAGCAGCACGCAGAACACGGACAAACCGTTGAACCCCTGCATGGCCGCGATGGCACCAAATTCCGATAGCCATTCCATGATGATGGTCTCCTGCGGTGGAAGTAAAAAAACCGCATCCCCGGCAAACCAGCCCCCTGCAGGAGCCGGCTTGCCGGCGATAGGGCCCGAACGTTATTGGTAACCTTTAGGGAACGGATTCGGCTCGATCAGACCCGACTCGTAGACCACCTTGAACTGACCATTGGGCTGCACTTCACCGATGCGGGTCTTGCTCCACAGGTGATGGTTGTCGTGCACTTTCACGTAGCCTTCAGGCGCGGTTTTCAGCTCGATGCCCGGCGAGGCCGCGACCACTTTGTCAACGTCGAAACTGCCGGCCTTCTCCACCGCTGCTTTCCACAACCACGGGCCGAGATAAGCCGCCTGGGTCACATCGCCGATCACCGCATCCTTGCCATACTTGGCCTTGAAGGCTTCGACGAAGGCCTTGTTGTTGGGGTTGTCCAGACTCTGGAAGTACTTCATCGAGGCATAGAAGCCGGCCATGTTCTCGCCGCCGATACCCAGCAGTTCGTCTTCGGTGACCGACAGGGTGAGCAAGGTCTGCTTGGAGGAATTGACGCCCGCCGCATTCAGTTGCTTGTAGAACGCCACGTTGGAACCACCGACCACGGCGGCGAACACCACGTCAGGCTTCTTCAGCTTGACCTTGTTGATCAGCGAGCCGAACTGGGTGTTGCCCAGCGGGTAGTAGTCTTCGCCGACCACGGTGCCGTGCAGCACGTTTTCAATATGCTTGCGGGCGATCTTCATCGAGGTGCGTGGCCAGATATAGTCCGAGCCCACCAGGTAGAAGGTCTTGGCACCCTTGGTCTTGGCGATCCAATCGAGGCTGGCGAGGATTTGCTGGGTGGCTTCCTGGCCGGTGTAGATCACGTTCTTCGACTGCTCCAGCCCCTCATAGAAAGTCGGGTAGTAGAGCAGGCCGTTTTCCTTCTCGAAGATCGGCAACACGGCCTTGCGCGAGGCCGAGGTCCAGCAGCCGAACACCGTCGCCACCTTGTCGTTGACCAGCAGCTTCTTGGCCTTCTCGGCGAAGGTCGGCCAGTCGGACGCGCCGTCTTCCTGGATCACCTTGATCTGCCGGCCAAGGATGCCGCCCGAAGCGTTGATCTGTTCGATGGCCAGGCGTTCGGCCTGGATCGAACCGGTTTCGGAAATCGCCATGGTGCCGGTGGCCGAGTGCAACTGGCCGACGGTGACTTCAGTCGGGGTCACGGCCAGGCCGGTGGTGTTGGCCTCGTCCGCCATCACCCCCTGGCTGAATACACTGGCGGCCAGTAACGACAGGGCCGCCGCTCCCAGCGCCAGACGGCGCGGCAACAGACCTTGGGTGCGGATCAATCGTGGTTCCATGCTGCTACTCCTCTGCGGTGGCGCTGCGGGTTCGCCTCGGGGGCGGCCAGCAACGGTGATGGCATCAGCATGGCGGCGAGGAGCGGCGGCCGGTATACGCAGCCTGACGTAAAGGCATACGTCATTTGACGTAGGGAAATTCGCACCAAGCTGGCGCAGGCTAGCGCCCCAGGCCCGTGCCACCCGACCGCCTCACGCGCAGGCACGCGCACGGGTAACCGCTGGTGTGGCCCGCCAGCCTGGGGCATGAAAATTGCTCAATTTTTCACCACTACAACACCAGGCACGGAGCGCCTTGACCGCAGGAGTCTTTCACCGTGCTACCACCCGGCACCCAGCGCATCGCCAAGATCCGTCGCGACTACAACAGCTGGGTCGCCGACGAGACCATGGAGGACTACGCCCTGCGCTACACGCCGAAGTCCTTTCGCAAGTGGTCGGAGTTGCGCATCGCCAACACCGCCCTGGGCGCGGTGTCGTTCCTCGCCCTGGAGGCAATCGGCGGAGTGCTGGCCCTGAGTTATGGTTTCACCAACACCTTCTGGGCGATTCTCGCGGTGAGCCTGGTGATCTTCTTCACCGGCCTGCCCATCAGCTACTACGCCGCCCGCTACGGCGTCGACATGGACCTGCTGACCCGCGGCGCCGGCTTCGGCTATATCGGCTCGACCATCACCTCGCTGATCTACGCCAGCTTCACCTTCCTGTTCTTCGCCCTGGAGGCGGCGATCATGGCGTTGGCCCTGGAGCTGTATTTCCATATCCCGCTGGCCTTCGCCTATGTGATCTGCTCGGTGCTGGTGATCCCGCTGGTGGCCTACGGGGTGACGCTGATCAGCCGCCTGCAACTCTGGACCCAACCGCTGTGGCTGGTGTTGCTGGTGCTGCCCTACCTGTTTGTGCTGGTGAAAAATCCCCAGGCCTTCAGCGACTGGACCAGCTTCCTCGGTCGCAGCTCCAGCGGTGGTGACTTCAATCTGCTGGAGTTTTGCGCGGCCTGTACCGTGGCTCTTTCGCTGGTGACGCAGATCGGCGAACAGGTCGACTACCTGCGCTTTCTGCCGGAGAAAACCTCGGCCAACCGCAAACGCTGGTGGGCCGCCCTGCTCTGCGCCGGCCCCGGCTGGATCATCCCCGGCGCCCTGAAAATGGCCGCTGGGGCCTTCCTGGCCTTTCTTGCCCTGCAACACGAAATCCCCATGGAGCGCGCCGCCGAACCGACGCAGATGTACCTGGTGGCTTTCCGTTATGTGTTCTCCTCGCCGGAGTGGGCACTGGGCGCGATGGTGCTGTTCGTGTTCGTCTCGCAGATGAAGATCAACCTGACCAATGCCTACGCCGGCTCCCTGGCCTGGTCGAACTTCTTCGCCCGGGTCACCCACAGTCATCCCGGCCGCGTGGTGTGGCTGGTGTTCAATGTGGCGATTGCACTGATGCTGATGGAGCTGGGGGTGTTCGATGTCATCGACCAGGTGCTCGGTCTCTACGCCAATATCGCCACCGCCTGGATTGGTTCGGTGGTCGCGGATCTGGTGATCAACAAGCCCTTGGGGCTGTCGCCGAAGCACATCGAATTCAAGCGCGCACACCTCTACGACATCAACCCGGTGGGCGTCGGCTCGATGGTGATTGCCTCGTTGCTGTCGATCCTCGCCCACTTCGGACTGTTCGGTGCCCTAGCCCAGGCCGCGCCGCCCTTTGTCGCCCTCGGTACCGCGCTGATCATGGTTCCGCTGCTGGCCTGGGCCACCGGCAGCCGCTATTACATCGCCCGCACCAGCGACCCGTTGCTGCTGCGTCCGGTGCAACCGAGTACGCAGGTCACCTGCGGTCTGTGCAGTAATCCGTTCGAAGTCGCGGACATGGCGTTCTGTCCGGCCTACAGCACGCCCATCTGCTCGCTGTGCTGTTCGCTGGATGCGCGTTGCGGCGATCGTTGCAAACCCCAGGGGCGTTTGTCCGCACAGTTCGAGTCGTTGTTGCGCTGGTTGCTGCCCAGCACTATGGTGCCGCGCCTGCATACCCGGTTGATGCATTACCTCGGTCTGCTGCTGGTACTGATCCTGATGCTCAGCGGCGCCCTTGCGCTGATCTATGGCCAGGCGTCCCAGGGGCTGCCCCATTCGGCGACTTTGTACCAGGCGTTTTTCAAGGCATTCCTGACCCTATCGATGCTGGCGGCGATCCTCGCCTGGTGGATCGTTCTGACCCGGGAAAGCCGCCATGTGGCCCAGGAAGAATCGACTCGCCAGACGCAATTACTGATGCAGGAAATCGCCGCCCACCGAGTCACCGACCAGGCCCTGCAGGATGCCAAGGAAGCCTCCGAGGCAGCCAATGCGGCCAAGAGTCGCTATATCACCGGGCTGTCCCATGAACTGCGCACGCCGCTCAACAGCATCCTCGGTTTTACCCAGAACCTGCAGCGCGACGCGGCCATGCCGGAACAGCACCAGGATGCCCTGGCGACCATTCTGCGCAGTGGTTCGCACCTGCTGTCACTGATCGACGGACTGCTCGATGTGGCCAAGATCGAGGCCGGCAAACTGCGCCTGGAACTGACGGAAATTCCTTTCCCGGAACTGATCCATGACCTGGAACTGATGTTCACTCCTCAGGCCCAGGAAAAGGGTCTGCGCTTTCGCCTGGAACTGATCGGCAAGATGCCGGCGGTGGTGCGTGGCGATGAAAAACGTGTGCGGCAGATCCTGATCAATCTGCTGGGCAATGCGGTCAACTTCACCGACAGCGGCGAGGTTTGCCTGCGGGTCAGCTACATGCGCGAAACCGCGAACTTCGAGATTATCGACACCGGTATCGGCATCGACCCCGAGCATATCGAGCGGATCTTCCAGCCGTTCGAGCGCGGCGACCTGATGCGCCAGGACAAGGGCGTCGGCCTGGGCCTGACCATCACCCGCATGCTCACCTCGCTGATGGGCGGCGAATTGCAGGTCAGGAGCCAGCAGGACAAGGGCACCTGCTTCCAGGTGCGGCTGTTTCTTTCCCAGGTGCGGGCGCCCCGAGCCGTGGTCCATGTCGAGCACGACATCATCGGCTACCAGGGACCACGACGCCGGGTGCTGGTGGTGGACGATCATGTGGACCATCGCAAAGTGCTCAACGGCATGCTCACGCCGCTGGGCTTCGAAGTGGTGCAGGCCAGCAACGGCCAGGAAGCGATTCGTCAGGTGGCGTTGCTGGGGCCGGACCTGATTCTGATGGACCTGTCGATGCCGACCATGGATGGCTGGGAAACCAGCCGCCTGATCCGCCGCAATGCGCTGTCCACGGTGCCAATCATCGTGATCTCGGCCAATGCCTTCAGCGACGAGCGCAACCTGGCCAGCGCCTGCAATGACTACCTGGCCAAACCGGTGCGCACGCCGGAGTTGCTGGAGAGGATTCAGAAGCAACTTGATCTGCATTGGGTGCGGCGTGAAAAGCCAGCGCCGGCGCCACTCCCCGAACCTTGGGTCTTACCCTCACACCCTGACCTTGTCGCCCTCGGCGAACTCAGCGCCATCGGCTATGTCCGTGGCTTGCAGGAAAAGCTCGACAGTATCCAGGCCGAGACACCCGACACGGCGGCTTTTATCGGGTCGATCCGCAAACTGCTGAAGAACTTTCGCCTGGACGAAATCAACCGCACCCTCAAGGAGGCAGAAGATGAATGCACTGACCACAGTCGCTGAACCCGGTGTCGTGCTGATTGTGGATGACACGCCGGACAATCTCGCGCTGCTCTCCGATGCGCTTAACGATGCCGGTTATATGGTGCTGGTGGCGCTGGATGGGTTGAGTGCGTTGAACCGGATCGAGCGGCGGCGCCCGGACCTGATCCTGCTGGATGCGATGATGCCGGGGCTGGATGGGTTTGAGACCTGTCGGCGGATCAAGGCGCAGCCGGAGAGTGCTGATATTCCGGTGCTGTTTATGACGGCGCTGACGGAGAGTCGGCATGTGGTTCAGGGGTTTGAGGTGGGTGGCAGTGATTATGTGACCAAGCCGATTCAGATCGATGAGGTGCTGGCTCGGGTTGCGGCGCATTTGCGTACCTCACGCACGCTGTTGTCGGCGCGGGCGGCATCACAGCCAGTGGCGGCCTTGAGCCTGAACGACGAACCGGCCAGCCAGGTGTTGTCGGCACGTTTTCAACTGACGGGGCGTGAGGTGGAAGTGCTGCGCTGGGTAGCCTGTGGAAAAACCAATCGCGATATCGGCACCATTCTGGACTTGAGCCCGCGTACGGTGAACAAGCATCTGGAGCATGTGTATATCAAGCTGGGGGTGGAGACGAGGACGGCGGCGACGTCAGTGGTGCTGTCGGCGATGACTGAGCATCGGCGGATGTAGAGGCGGCGCTTTGCGCAGTGATTTGCCAAGGCCAGCAAGACAACTCGCTTTCCTTTGAGTGAAGTTTCCTAGAAAATATTGACCGCTTGCGCCTGCTAATTTCGATGACTAGTCTTCAATTCGTCACTGCCTATTCAGTGATCGGGTTTAGTCGCCCGGGATAGATTGGCGCACAGCGCCCCCTTGGAATGAGGCGTTTTTTATTGCCTACATTTTATGGTGGCTGTGCGCAGGGCACCCTCGTGGTGCGCCGGTTTCTCCAATCTTCCGGTCGACTAACCTGTGCACAGCTGCCACCCACAATCGTTTAGTCGCGACGGCGTGGTGGCTCCAACCGCCAGATTGGAGATTTACCATGTACAAAGTCACACCCAACCCACCGGGAACCTCCGGTGTCGAAAGCATTGACCCCCAAGCCGCTGATCGCGCCTTGGCGTACTACATACTGCCTCAAGGCGGCGGTCCAAAACGCCCTGGTATCGTAGGAACACAAGAGAGAGCCTCTACCCCGCAAAGCCGAGAAGAAGCCCTCGTCAACGCCAGCTCAATCCTGGACTCCGCTGCCGCCACCGCCTATGAAAATGCCGACAACCTCACGGGTGCGAACCGAAAGGTGGCGATGGGCGTCGTGCATCTGATCGAGTTGGCTCAACGGCAGGTGGATTCAGTGATTGAAGAACAGCCTGCTGGGGTCACAAACTGACGGAAAGCAGCGCGGCATAAAGGGGAGCCTGCTCCCCTTTTTTCACGCATGCCTCTGGACACTTGGCTGACTTCACTGGCTAATACCTCCATCAATCCTTTCGGCTCACTCACTTCGGACTCGTCAATAGTGCTGAACCGCAACGCCCTGATGGCCCAACTCTCTGCCACACCCGATGACATTGCAGCGCGCGCTTCGCTCTATCGCGATTTACTCGACACCGGCGAGGCTTCACTGGATGGAGTACGAGTCGCTGCCGGCCTGTGCGATCCGGCTGCTATCGCAGTTGTTGCGCAGTTGAACACCACCGCGCATACCAATCGCCCCAAGGCACTGTTATCGCAGCTTCGTGGACTGCCCATAGACCATGTGGAGTTGGATAACGCCGAGCCTGACTGGCTTGATGCCCTGGCAGAGCCGCCACTGCGTACGCTGGTACTCAACAGCCCGAAATTCAGCTTCGATCAGACTGTATGGCAACGTTTGCCAGCCGTTGCCCTCGAGACATTGGAAATCAGTGGCTTTTCGCGCGATGACAACGCCAGCAGCCTCCCGTCACTCGAACGGTTGCGCCGGCTGAAGTTGGAAACCTACGGCGAAGACTTCGACGACCGTTTCCTCCACCAACTCGGCAGTGGCGCGCTGCAGGAGTTATCGTTGAACCGTTGTGATGAGGTCACCGACGACGGCCTGCTCGGACTGTCACGACTCAAGTTGCGTTCACTCACATTCGAACGCGCAGGGGAACTCACTTCACGTGGAATGCGGCACTTGGGTCATAATCCACTCGAACAGCTATCGCTCGGCTGGAATGGCGCAATCCTGAAGGAGCCTTCCTGGCTCTACGAACTGACGGCCTTGCGCTCGCTGAGCCTCGATTACTGTTACGCAACCGACGCCATGCTCCACGCCATCCGGGACCTGCCGATCGAACGGCTTTCGCTGCAATCTTCGTATATCGGCGAGGACGACATCGCGGAGCTGGAAGGCATGCCACTCGCCGATCTGGATCTCAAATCTTCACAGCAAATGATCGAGCGGCTCGATGTGCTGCACGCGTTTCCACTGAAGCGCCTGGGGCTCTCCGATGTGCAAGGCATCGACGCGCATACATTGTCAGACCTGCGTGGTCTGGAGCTGGAATCGCTGGACCTTTCATTGAACGACATCACCGGGAAGGAACTGAAACAACTGGCCGGTCTGCCGCTGAAGCGGCTTAATCTCAGTTTTTGTCACGGCATTGACGGCAAGGCTTTGCGAATGCTCGTCGAATTGGGATTGCCGTTGGAGCAACTGGAGATAAGCGGTCTGGATCTACGCGACGCCGACTTGGCCTACCTGCGCGATCTGCCGCTGTGGCGCCTCGGGCTGTATGAAAGTCCTTGGCTCACTGACGCCGGAGTCGCCCACCTGGCGCATTTGCCACTGCGAGATCTGACACTCGCGGCGGGTCCGGGGGAATCGCAGCTCACTTCAGCCGTGGTGCCCGTGTTGGAGCAGTTGCCGCTACAAAAATTGTGGTTGCCGAACTGCTTCGGGATCAGCGCAGAGGGGTGGGATCGCTTGGCCAGATTGTCGGCTCGCGTGACGGGGCCCGGTATTTGACAGGTCGTGGAAATCCACATAACCACTGAGTCGTATCAGTCCTAAGTAACTGGAAAATCGAGGACCCCGCAGGAGAATTCGCGCTCCCGGCCAACAGCCCTTTCAGCGTTTTAACACCGTCAAATCAGCTGCGTTTTTTCAGTGATCTTGCAGTGCCAGCAAGACAACTCACTTTCCTTTGAATGAAGTTTCCTAGAAAATCCTGAGCGCTTGTGCCTGCCAATTTCGCTGGCTAGTCTTCAGTCCGTCACTGCATATCAGTGATCGGGTTTGGTAGCCCGGTATAGATTGGCGCACAGCGCCCCCTTGGAATGAGGCGTTTTTTATTGCCTGCATTTTATGGTGGCTGTGCGCAGGGCACCTTCGGGCGCGCCGGGTTCTCCAATCTTCCGGTCTACCAACCTGTGTACAGCCGCCACCTTCAAATCGTTTGGTAGCGATACTGGTGACGGCTCCATCCGTGAGATTGGAGATTTGCCATGTACAAAGTCACACCCAACCCACCGGGAACCTCCGGAATCGAAAGCATTGACCCCCAAGCCGCTGATCGCGCCTTGGCGTACTACATACTGCCTCAGGGCGGCGGTCCAAAACGCCCTGGTATCGCAGGAACACAAGACAACGCCTCTGCCCCGCAAAGCCGAGAAGAAGCCCTCGTTAACGCCAGTTCAATATTGGACTCCGCTGCCGCCACCGCCTATGAAAATGCCGACAACCTCACGGGTGCGAACCGCAAGGTGGCGATGGGTGTGGTGCATCTGATTGAGTTGGCTCAACGACAAGTTGATTCCGTGATTGAGGACCAGTCCGCTGGGATAACAAACTGACAGGTACAAGCCCAGTGCGATTTAGGGGGGAGCTGTGCTCCCCTTTTTACTGACGACTAGAAAGCTCTCCCCATCAGGTGCTCGTAAGATTTTTCGTCGAGCCAACAGGATATTTTTCCTTCTCTGGACAGCCATTTCTAAGACTTCGCTTTTTATGTGAGACTCTCCTGCAAATTCACAGGATTTGACTTACATAGTGGCGCATGACGCGAAATGAATGATCTCTCCAGACTGCAAAGCCCTGCCGCCGTCCAAGCCGCCTTTGACGAGTTTTCAACCCTGGGACGCTCTGCCTTTCTGAAGCGGTATGGCTTCGGAAAATCGAGGTACTTCCTGGTACGCAATCCGCGAAATGGCGAACAGTGCGATATCAAAGCCGTTGTGGCGGTTGCCTACGGAGTGCAATTCCCATCTGACGGCCCACTGAGCGCGACAGCGCTTGTGGAAAACGAAGCGACCGTCGCGGCCAAATTGCAGTCGCTCGGCCTCGAGGTGATCCGAATCGGAGAGGACTGGTCCCAGGACGAAGTCGATGCGACCGTAGCCGACTACTTTGAGATGCTGCGGCTTGAAGCTGAACAGCGCCCCTACAATAAAACCGAACACAACAGCGCATTGCGCACCCGCCTCAACGGACGAAGCAAAGGTTCGGTGGAGCTCAAGCATTCGAACATCAGCGCCATTTTGGCCGGTCTGGAATTGCCATTTATTCAGGGCTACAAGCCCCGAGGCAACAGCCAGCTTTTGCTGCGTCAAGCGGTTCAGGCCTATGTCACAGACAACCGCAGCGTCATGCACAAAGTTGTTGATGCACTGGAGGAAGTGAAGGCGCCCGGGGAAAAGACCTACACCGGCACCGTGCTGGTGGATGCGCCCAAGAAGGAAGCTTTACTTCAGGCATCCGAAGCCGCATCGCGCATCCGCATACCCCGTAAGCTCAATTTCGCGGCACGTGACGAAGCCAACCGACAACTGGGTCGCAGCGGAGAAGAATGGGTCATCGGCTACGAGCACCAGCGATTGCAGGAAGCTGGCTACCCGGATCTGATTCAGCAACTGGAATGGATATCGGACACCCGAGGCGACGGTGCCGGGTTCGATATTTTGTCGTTCGATACACCGGTGGACCATCGGTACATCGAAGTCAAAACCACCAACAATGGAATAGCGGCGCCCTTCATCATCAGCCACAACGAGTTGCAGTTCTCAAAAGAGATGGATCAACAGTTCTTTCTCTACCGGGTGTTTGAGCTGCGCAACGCGCCCAAGCTCTTCATTCTGCGCGGGGATCTGTCGGATCAGTTGTACCTGAAGCCTTTGGATTTCAGGGCGAGCTTTCGAAACTACGTTGGCTGAATTTTCAGCCAGCCAATAGTATTGAGTCGATTATCAAGCGGCACCGGCAATGACTTCCATGGTGACTTCCATGGTGACTTCCATGGTGACTTCCATGGTGACAAAGCCTATCCCTTGTCCCCGAGCAAGCAACACAAACCGCGAGGCATTTCCCTCGACTTCCGCAGTCGCCTATCAAGCCCCGACTACTCGGGGCCGATGGGTGGCCTACTTAAAAAGCTCAAGTCATCAGTGCCGCTCTCTTGGGACAGATGGGCTATGCCTTTAGAACGGGCAACGACTCCCAATGCCTGGGAGACGTAAACCGAATCGCCCGTTTCGAAAGCATCCACCATAAAAATAGCAATCGATTCCGGGTCTTCTAGCGCCGAGGCAGGATCGTAGTTATAGAGGGATTCGTTCATTTCAGACTCCGCCAGACCTCGCTCACAGCTAGTGGCAACGCTGAATGTGGCATCGCAATCGCCAGCAAGCCTGCTCCTACACAGATCCGTTTTCCACAGGTAGGGTGGTGTTTTGCCTTGGGCACGCATCGTTAACCATTGCACCGAGGTTGTCTGTCACCTAGCGTCCTCGTTGAGCATCAGCATTTGGGACCAACCAAGAACGAAATCTCTGACATGTCGCTAAAACTCGATTTCAGCGACACGTTCTGCTCTCATGTCGTCGCCAGCGACATATCACGATAACGTGTCGCTGAAATTGAAAAACAGCGACACGTTCAGGTGACCGGCATACACTGCCTCAACGAATTCAAGCGCGCTGCTGCCCTTCACAAACCAAGCAGCGCAAGGATCAGGATCGCCTCCATGACTGAAGCCCCTCTCCCATGGCAAGCCGACAGGCCCTATAACCAGCTTCCTCTGCTGCCTCCCAACGCCATAGAACTGGAAACCCGCGCCGTCCTCAAGCGTTGTATCGAAGCCCGCACCGCGCTGGCCGAGTTGAAGCAGGCGGCCGAACTACTCCCCAACCAGACAGTGCTGATCAACACCATCCCACTGCTGGAAGCCAAGGACAGTTCGGAAATCGAAAGCATCGTCACCACCACGGACAAGCTTTTCCAATACGCCCAGGACACCGAAAACCATGCCGACCCCGCCACCAAGGAAGCCTTGCGCTACCGCACGGCGCTGCATCAGGGTTTTCAGTCTTTGGCGCAGCGTCCGTTATCCACAGGCACAGCAGTAGAAGTATGTCGCACGCTCAAGGGGGTAAACCTGGATATCCGGCGTACTCCAGGCACCCAGCTCGCCAATGACCGCACGGGTGAAGTGATCTACACACCACCGGAGGGCGAAGCGCATCTGCGCGATCTGCTCGCCAACTGGGAACGTTTTCTGCACAACGAAACCGAGTTGGACCCTCTCGTGCGCATGGCGGTGGGGCATTATCAGTTTGAAGCCATTCACCCGTTTATCGACGGCAATGGCCGGACCGGGCGAGTGCTCAATACCTTGTTTCTGATCGAGGAAGGCTTGCTGAACTTGCCCATCCTCTACCTCAGCCGCTACATCATTGCCCATCGCGCCGATTACTACCGGCTGCTGCTGGAAGTGACCCGCGAACGAGCCTGGGAACCCTGGCTGCTGTATATGCTGAATGCCGTCGAAGAAACGGCCCGCTGGACAACCGCCAAGATCGCGGCCATTCGGGCACTGTCCGAGCACACCCTGCAATTTGTGCGCGAGCGGCTACCGAGGACCTACTCCCGCGAATTGGTGGATGTGATCTTCGAACAGCCCTATTGCCGTATCAACAACGTCGTAGAGAAACAGATCGCTCAACGCCAAGCTGCTTCGCGGTATCTCAAGGAACTGGTTTCCATCGAGGTGCTGAAGGAGGTTCAAGTGGGCAAGGAAAAGCTGTTTATCCATCCCAAGCTGATGCAGTTGCTCATTCGAGACAGCAATGTATTCGAGCTCTACGCCTAAGGATGCGGAGGCTGAAATTGCCCAATAGCTTGTTGGACCCATTTCCATGGCGATTTTTCGATGCCTTACCCCTCTCGTGTCGCTGAAACTCAATTAGGGCGACACGTTATTGGGTCATGTCGTCGCCAGCGACATATCATCAGAACATGTCGCCAAAACTTGATTTCAGCGACACGTTCCTCCCTCATGTCGCCGTCAGCGACATATCCTCACCACGTGTCGTCAAAACCGCAAAACAGCGACACGTTAGGCCAGGACCTGGGCATTCTCAGGGATAACTAAACCGCCTCGCCAACGTCAGCTCCCCCGGTGCTCGCATCGGCACAATGAACGACTCCATCTTCTCGTTCACCGTCCCCTCCTCCGTAATCACCGTGACCTTCGCCGTGGTCAGAGGCTGCACGGCATTTTCCTGCCCGCCGCTCTCGTCATCGTCACTGCGATAACCGCCACCGAAGTAGTTCACATAGATCAGGTACTGGCCCTTGATCGGTGCGGGCATGGAGAAGATCTCCGGGCCGTAACCCGTGGTCACATCCACATCCAACGCCGCACCATTCGGAGCGACCCGATCGCCGTACCAGATATGCGCGCCATCCGGCGTCACCACATGCAGGTCCAGGTCAGTGCCGTCGGTGTCCCACGACAACAAAATCCGCAACTTGGCCGGCGTAGCACCACCGCCCACATTCAGAAACTGCACGCGCTTACGCTGCTGCCCATCCGGGCTACGTACTTCAACGCTGTTGCTCCCAGTGGGAAACGAAAACGGCCGATCAAAATTCCCCGACTCATCGATCTTCAACGGCATGCTCACGCCATTGATGATCAGGTTCCCTGGCACCCTGGCGCTCTTCGGCGCGCCCTTGATCTGGCCCATGATCCGCGCCGTATCCGCCTGGCCCGCCGGGGTATTGACCGACGAGGCCGGGTAGTTGACGGTCTGGCGGAAGTGTTCGCCGTCCGGTGAGCCGGCGTGCCAGCCGCCCTTGGGGGTGTCGAGCTGGATGCCGCTGTCGGCATGGGCCACGTTCAGCACAACCAGGGCGCTGAGGAACAGGATTACGGTGGAGATGCGCAATTTCATGGCCTATTCCAGTAACAGGTGACGGGCAAGCCCTTCGACGTAATCTTCGTCCTGGCCATTCGGATGAGCTTCGAACGCCAGGTGCAGGTATTCATGGGTCAGGTCGAGGCGATCCTGTTGGGTCAGTACGCCTCGCACGTAGATGCGCTGGCGTTCACGGTCGACATAAGGCCGGCCGTAGGACACCCGGCAGACCGCAAACTGGCTCAATTCGTTATAGCCGACTTCCTGGTCCAGACGCTGACGCCACACGCGACGCTGTTTGAGCAGCCATTCCTGCGCTGCCGGCAACGGCTCGCACGAAGCCACCGGGTTGTCCCAGCGGCTCAAACTCGCACGTGGGTAAGCGTGCTGGAGAATCTGGTCGTAACGCTCGCCGCCGTTGGCCTGTTCCACTGCCTGTTGCCAGGACAGCTTGTCCGGGCCGGCTTGATCCGAGTGGTAGGTCACCGGGCTGCCCGCCAGCACCAGGTCGCTGGTCCAGGCCGCGATGCCCCGAGCTTCGGCAGTGGCCGGACGTGGTGCAACACGCTGACGGCCGCTGCTGTCGTCAATGCTCAGACAATCGCCACTACGGCCAGCGTTCTGCAACAGGTAGGTGCGAATCGCCACGGCCAGGGCCTTGGCGGCTTCGACCGGTTCAGTCTTGGCTTCGCGTTGCAGAACGCGGGCGACGTATTCCTCGCGATCCAGCCGGGCCACCAGTTGCGGTTGACCGGCGTTCTGCAGCAGGAAGAGTTCGCCCGCGCTTTCGATCTCCAACTGATTGCCATTGGCGAAATCGACCCGGTAGTGACCTTGCAAGGCTCCGCTGGGAGCGGCTTGGCCGTCGGCGCGGGTGACGCCTTTCAGCGGATAACGAGAGAACAGATCGACCTGCACGCAACGCCCGGCATCCTCGGACGACGGCGACGGCAAGAAGCCGCCCAGCACATCCGAATAGTGTCGAAGCACCATCTGGCTGGTGCCGCGACCACCCACCCAAAGCGGCGTACCGTCTTCCAGCCAACCGGCAAAACCGCCCTGCCGTGACTGCGAATCCTGATCGCCGAGCCAGCTCCAGGTCTTGACCCGCACACGCCCGCCCAGCAGCCCCACCGCCTGGCCGTCAGCAGCATTGAGCACCACGTCCAGCAGCAGTTTGCGCGCAGTCCCCTGAGCCGGCAGCGTGCGTAACGCTTCCAGCAGTTGCACCACGGGCACTCGGGTTTGCGGTTGCAGTTGGTTGAAACTCAGTAGCCAACTAGGCGCCTGACGTGCCTGCCAGTAGCCGCGCCATTGGCCGTCATCGATCTTCAAACGCTTGGGATCAAAGTACAAACCACAGGAGCGGACCAACGCAGCATCCCGGGCAATGCTGCCGCCCGGGGTGCAGCAATAGACTTCCTCGTGATCCTGACCGTGACAATCGTAGGCCGGCTCCTGCTGGTTGGTGTCCACCAACCAGGCATAGACGAAGAGTTTCCACAGGCTGCCCAGCGGCGTTTGCAGATCCGCCGGCAACGGCTCGCGGTTGAGCACCTGGGTGGTGTTCAACTGCACCAGCTCATAACCGTCGGCGGTTTTCCAGGCCAGGCGCAAGGGCGCTTCCTCTGCCGTCGCCAGCAGAGGAACGATGCACAACAGTAACCAGGCCAGTGGGCGGGTCATGTCATTCGACCGTGATCTGCCCAAGGGCCGGCTTCTGTTCCTGGGCCTGATGCTCTGGCGCATAGATCTGGCTGAAACGCGCCGGCGGCAGCTTGAACTGGCCCTTCTGCGAGAAGCGGATCAGGTGGCGCAGACGTACTTCACCATTGAGGCTGTTGACCGGCACACCGTAGGCCATCTGCCCCGGTTCGAAGTGCGCCTTCTCCAGCGGCGTCGCTTCAGCACCGGCCAACCCGGCAAGGTTGACACCCCAGGTGGTGCGTTCAACGTCCGCACCCGGCGGCAACGGCACTTCCAGCATGCCGTAGCGCAGCGGTTTGGGGCTCTTGGTGGTGAGGATCACTTCGTCCAGATAGAGACTGTCGCTGGACAACGGTTTGTCGCCCACGGCCTTGAGGCTGAAGGTGTAGGCGTCATCGCCCGGCACCAGTTCCAGCAGGCGGCGCTTGATCTGCACCGGCAGGTCGTCCGGGACTTTCTGCTGGCTGAGGTAGCTCAGTTTGGCCCGCAATGGACGCTCCTGTGCACCGCTCACGGTCAGCACGCTCGGGATACCCGCGCCCTGCCATTGCCAGTAGTTTTCACCGGTACCGCCCTGACGCGCTTGCCAGCCTTCGCCCGGGATCAGGTTGACCATTTTCGAGGTCTGCTCGACGCTGCGTTGCAGCCAGGTCAGGGCCAGGGCGCGTTCCAGGGTCGATTGCTGCGGCAACAGGCGCTGCAACAGGTCCTGGGCCAGGTCGGCGTTGAACGGTTTGATCGACAGGTTCAAGGCGCTGGCGAACGGTTGCGAGCTGGCACCGAGGCGCTGTTCCGCCGCGGGCAGTTGTTTGCTGAAGGCATCCGGCAAGGCAACTTTGCTCTGGCGGGCCAGGGCTGCGGTCAGCACTCGCGCACTGGCCAGGCCCAGGGCCGAATCCGGTGCGCTCATGATCACGCTGTCCTGGCCATCGTCCATCAGGTTGGCGTCGGCGCCCTCGCCGGCTTTCGCCAGTTCGTCCATCAGGCCGCTCAGCAGGGTGCTCACCGGCAACTGCATGTCCTTGGCGAACGACAGTACCAGCGCCCGTTGCAGCAACGGCGTGACCGAAGCCTGTTTGCCGTAGACATCCAGCACCCGCTGCCAGTGATCCGGCGGCAAGCTGATACCCAGCGCCTTGCTGGCATGCCAGTCGGCGTAATAGGCGTAACCGGTCAGGAAAGCATCCGGTGTGACATCTTCACCCCACCAGGTAAACCAGGCATCCGGGCCAGCCATCGAGACCAGGCGCAGGCGGCTGTTCTGCATGATCAGGCGCAGACGGTCGCGGACCTGGGCGTTGGCCGACAGCGCCGGGTAGGCGATGCTCAACGGCAGCAACTGGCTGGCGGTCTGTTCGACGCCGCCATAGGGGTAGCTGAGCAGATCATCGAGGTTGGCGCGGAACAGCGCTTGCGGGCTGTCGTCGAGGCGCAGGCGAATATCGCTGGCGTCCGCCGGCAGGTTCAGCGGGGTGTCGCCGCTGGCCACGCTGAGGCTCTGGCTTTGTGTCACTTGCCAGCCATCACCCACTGCACTCAAGCGCACCGCCAGGGCATCCTGGGGCTTGCCATCCTGTTGCAGCTCGGCACTCCAGTCGCCACTGCTCAATGGGGTCGCCGGCAGCGGGATGTAGTTGATGCCTTTGTTCAGGGACAGCGGCAGGCGCTGTTCCTGGCCAGCATAACGAATCACCAGTTCGGTCTTGACCGGTTTGTCGGCCTGGCTGAAAGCGAACAGGCCAAGCTTCGGCTGGTCGCCAGTGCGGAAGTGGGTCGGGCCGCTCCATTTCAGGTACAGCGGTTTGTCGGAACGGATGAACTGGTTCTTCTGCCCCACCTGCCCGGCATCAGCAATGGCCCGGGCGGTGATGCGCCAGCGGGTCAGGGAGTCCGGCATGCGGAAGGTGAAACGCACCTTGCCGTTGGCGTCGGTCACCAGCTCCGGCTGCCAGGCGGCGGTGTCGACGTCTTCACGACGCGGCCGCTCCAGCACTTTCACGCCACGCTCGCTGCGGTTGGCCTTGCCCGGCGCGCCAGGGCTGCCCGGCAATGCCACGTCGTAGCTGATAAACGACAGGCTGGCGCTGGTGCGCACGTTGTTGCGCCGTGGGTGGTAGAAGAACTGGTCGATGCTCGGCGCCACTTCCGGTTGCAGCGCGTAGATCATTTCATCCACCACGCTGACGGTCAGGTGCGCCGGGATCGGCTTGCCGGCGAACTGGGTGGTCAGGTCCACCGAGACGGTGTCGCCCGGTTGGTAGCTGTCCTTGTCCGTGGCGATGGCCACATCGATCTGCGGCGTGGTGACCTTGAGGCCGGCGTTCTGGAAGCTGTATTCGCCGCCCTTGGTGTAGAGCACCGAGAAGGTCAGGTTGGGGGCGTAGTTGTCCTTCACCGGAATCCGCGCACGGTATTGGGTGTCGCTGATTTTTTCCAGGCGCAACCAGTCACCGCCTTTGGACAACAATGCGGTGGACTCGACCTTGTCGCGTTCCAGGGACAGCAGCGCATCGCTGACCGGTTCCGGGAAGGTGATCAGCGCCAGGGCTTCGTCGCCGGTCTGGTACTCGGGTTTGTCGAGAAGGATTTCCACGGTGCCGGGCACGGCTTTCACGCCATCGCCGGTCACCGAATGGCCGGTGGCGCCGAGGATGCGTTCGTGATCGTCCTTGAGCGACAGGTTGTAAGTGCCGGGACGGTCGAAGGTGACGCTGAAGCCTTTGTCAGCGGCGCCAAGTTTGCCGCCTCCGGTGGACTGGTCTTCCAGGCGGACCCAGCTATAGGTGCTCGGCGTGCCGGCGTTTGGCTGAGCGACGGTGGATTCGCTGGCGTAGCCGAACGCGACCTTCTCGCCGGTTGCACTGAAACGCTGCGGTGCCGACAGGCGATAGCGCGCCGCGCCACGCTCGATGAGGATTTCCTTGGTGGTCTTGACCCGATACGCCGCGCCATCGCTGGCGAATACGGTGAGCATGTAGCGGCTCGGTTTTTCCGCCGCCGGCAGGTCAAGCACGGCCTGGCCCTTGTCGTCGGTGGTCAGCTCGGCGCTGGTCAGTTCAACCGGGAATTGCCCGAGGTATTGCAGCTCGTTGTCGACCATGGACAGTTGCTGGGCACGCAGGCTCAGTTGCACACGGGCATCGGCCACTGGCTTGCCGTCCGGGTAGAGCAGCAGCAATTTGCCCTTGATCGGCTCGCCGGTACGGAAGTCCTGCTTGGCCAGGTCCATGGAGATTTCAAAGTGCGGCTTGATGTACTCGGCGACGCGGAAGGCGCTGCTGTAGGTCTGGTCGCGGTAGTTGAAACGCAACTCGTAACCGCCGGCCACAGCGTTGTCCGGCAGTTGGAAGCGGCCTTGGGTACCGGACTTGGCGTCCAGGTTCAAGTCCAGGGTCTGCAGTGTGGTGCCAGTGGCATCCAGCACGCTGACGCGTACCGGGGCGGTGGTCGGGTTGACCGAGTCGCGGGCGTTCTTGAATTCGCGGCCGACGATCTTCAGCGATACCCAATCACCCGGCCGGTACAGCGGCCGGTCGGTGAAGGCGTAGAGCTTGGTGTCGTAGATTTCGCTGTCGTAGTAGAAGTTCTCGGAGACGAACACACCGCCTTCGTCGTCCTCGCCGATCATGAACGAGCGCTCCGGGCTGACGTGCTTGAGGCGCAGCAGGCCATCGGCATCGGTCTCGCCACTGCTCATCACGCCCAGGCCGTCGGTCCACAGCACTTTGACCTTGGGCACCGAGCTGCCTTCATGCTTGCGCGCGGCCCACACCACCAACTCGTCGCCAGCAATCTTGCTCACGGCCACGGTGTTGGAGACGAACACCACGGTGGTCGCACGGTATTTGCCGATCAGCGCTTCCACCAGGTACAGGCCCGGCTTGAGTTTGCCCAGCGGGATATAGACGTTGCCAGGCGCGACGCTGATGAACTGGCTGGAGGAACCGGCCAGGTCGACGCCCTTCGGCGGCTGGATCGGCTTGGCATCCCACAGCGGGTAGCGGAACTGGCTGACCAGCGGCAGGCCCGGCAGTGGCGCATATTGCGGATGGTTGTCATACGGGGTCGGCGCAGCGATGGCCTGGCCCATTTTCAGTTCCGGCACTTCCTCGGTCACTTGCTTGCGCGACTCGTAGGAGAACGCCCGCTGCATCACCCGACGGGATTTGCGGTACCAGTTATCCCACAGGTAAGCCAGGGTGTTGGACAGCCCTTCGCCCTTGAACTGGCCGTCACTGACCACCCGGTGCAGGTTCTTCTGGCGCTTGAGGAATTCCAGCGGCTGGTCGATGCGGTACACGCGGATATCCGCGCCGCCGTAGGGCTCCATGCGGAAACGCCGGTAGTCGCGGCCCGGTGCTTCGAGGCGGACCAGGGCCTGCTCGTCGCTGGCGAAGCTGCTGTCGGCCAGCAGGAAGAAACTCTCGCCGGACACCGGCGTGTAGTTGCTCGGCGGCACGGAATCATCGGCGGCGCCGGCGACAACCGGCAGCAGCACGGCCAGGGCGAAAACCATTCGGGAAAACAGACGCTTCATGGGAGACCCGTTCATCGAGAGAGGAAGTTCAGCCGGTAGACGCCGATGAAGTTGGGGTTCGTTGCATCGGGTATCCATCGGGTGTCCTTCCATGTCATGAGTTGCTGCACGCTGGCGGAGCGCATGCCGTTATCGGTGGGGGTGGTGGTGCCGGTGTGATAGGCGATGTTGCGGCCCATCCAGATCATCAGGTGCTGGTCGTCGCCCTGGTCGAAGAACAGCAGGTCACCGGGCCGCGCCTGGTTGAGGTCGCGGCTGACCAGTTGGCTGTTGAACTGGATCAGCTTGATCGCATTGACGTAGGGCCCGACCTTGCCGCCGCCCTGCTGCCATTGCTGGGCCAGGTTGCGCTGGCCCTCGCTCAGGACCAGTTCGGGCGGCAGGTAGCGGTTGGACAGGCCATTGGCCCGCAACCATTTGTCGTCATGGGTTTTCAGCGCTTCGTTGGCGGCGAAGCGCACCAGGCCGGCGCAGTCCTGCTGGTACCAGCGCGGGCTCGGGCCCTGGGTCAGTTGCTCCTGGGCGATGCGCACGAACCAGGCGCGGAACACCTGGGACTGCTCGACATCCAGGGGCGGTGTTTCGAGGGCGAACGCGGGCGCACTGAACGCGGTGTTCAGTAGTACCGCCAGCAAGCCCAACCTCTTGAACAGAGGAATCACATTGCACGCCATTGCAAAGGCAACCACTGCCAGTGGCCATCCGGCTCACTGCCTTCCGGCAGGGTCAGGGCATACTTACCGAAACCGGCGAGCTTTTGCAGCTTGGGAATCAGGTGGGTCTGGGCGGCGTTGCGGAACACGGGCTCCATGTCCTGGGGCAGGCTGTCGAGGGTTTCCTGTTGCATCAGTTGCGCCAGGGAATCCGGGCCGAGGTAGACCGGCATCAGCACATCCTTGGGCAGCACGTCGGCCAGCGGCGGGAAGTGCTTGTCGAGGGTGCCGAGGGCCTTGTCCACCAGCTTGTCGTCCAGGGAGAACAGCAAGGTCGAACCGTGTCGCGCCAGGCTTACGCGGAAGAAACCCTTGCCGGTGATGGCGTCGGGGTTCTCGGCTTCCTTGGCGGCGTACTGGCCGAAGCTCGAACTGACCTGGCGCTTCCACTCATGGACGCCGTCTTTCTGTTGCTCAGCGATAGGGAACAGACCGCCGTCGACATTGCTTTCCTTGCTCCCGACCATGGAGCCGAAGAGTTTGCCCAGGTCGGCGTCGAGGCTGTCGTTGTCCTTGGTCAGGTTGGCCACCAGCAACGGCGTATAGAGGCGCGAGTCGGCGTACCAGCAGAGTCCGGCGGCACCGCTCATGTGTTCGGTGAGTTTCTTCGCGGTGGCCTCGTCGGCGCCGAGCTTGACCAGCAGCGGTTGCTGCTGCTCGGCGGCCAGTGGCAGGGCAACGCAGGCGCTGGCGCCTACCGGCATGGCTTGCCAGATCGGCTTGAAATCGAAGTCGGCGGCTTTGTCCTGCTCATCCAGGGCGAGAAAGCTGTGCCAGCCCTTGTCGTCCATATCCAGGCGCAGGCCGGCGAAGTTGGGGATAAAGCGCTGGTAACCCATGGCCAGGACGCTGGACGCAATCGAGATGCGCTGCTTCACGACCGTTTCGCGGGGCTTGAGACCGAAGGCTTCGGGGAACAGTTTGTCGCCATTGAGCAACGCCGCCAGGGCCTGGGTCGAAACCTCGCCCGGCGCCACTTCGCTGTCGTCGCTGGTTTGCTCATAGAGCCTGTCCGGGTTGGACAGCACCACCAGTTTGTCGCCACGGGAGGCGAACAACAGGGCTTTGCTGGCGTTGTAGGCCAGGCGATAGAGCGGCACGCTGTCGCCGCCGACTTTCACTTCGCCGACCTTGGTCAGTTGGGTGTCGTCCAGGGCGACATGGGCCAGGGGCTCAAGCAGTTTGGCCAGGCCGCCGCGGTCCATCACCAGCAGGAAGTCCTTGAGCCGACCATCGGCACCGCGCCACAGGGCGATATCCGCCGGCTGGTCGAAGAGTTGCTCGATCAGGTTGTCCTGCAGCTTGAGGTCATGCTCGTAGATGATCCGCCGCAGACTGCCGATCAGGCCGAGACGGTCGCCGTGGGTTTCGTAGTAGAAAACGAAATCCTCGGTCAGGGTGTCGCGCAGGAACGGCACGCTGAGCAGGTCCTTGGGCAACTGGCTCAGCGACGCGGTTTCCAGCAGCGCATCCGGGCGACTGACGCCGAGCTTTTCCAGGGCCAGTTCCGGCGCCGGGGCGGCCGGCTTGTGGTGGAAAAACCAGCCCAGGCCGCCCGCCACCGTACCGGCCACGCAAAGCCCGAGCACAAGGCCCAGCCAACGGCGCGAGCCGGTAGGTTGAGGGGCAGCCGGTACAGCGGTGTCCGGGGAAGCTGTGTTATCGCTCATGTTTGCAAAGCCCATTCATCCGTGGAGCGGGATGTTCAATAGTTGAAGGTCTTGACCAGCAGCAGGTCGCCGATGGCTCGCAGGGGCACGGTGAAGCTCTCGCGCTTTTCATCGACGGTGTTTTCGTTGAGCACCAGGTTGATCTGCGAGGTGATGACCTCGTTCTGATTGGCGCGCTCGGTAAAGTTATAGCCGTCGCTGGCGCTGTAGTTGCCCCAGTAGTTCACATAAATCAGGTAGGTGCCGTGCAGCGGTGCGGTCATGGTGAACATTTCCGGGCCCGGGCCGTCGACGCCGTCCGGGTCGAGGCCGCCGCCATTGGTCAACGCGGGATGCGCGTAGAAGGCGTGCTGGCCGTCGGGGGTGATGATATGGAGGTCGAGTTCGGCCTTGGGGTCGTCCCAGCCAAGGACCACGCGGATACGCGCCGGGGTGATCTGCTTGTTGGCTTCGTAGAACTGCACGCGCTTGAGGGATTTGCCCGTGGAGCTGCGGACTTCGACGCTGTTTGAGCCGGCACCGAAGGCATAGGGCCGGACGAAGCGGCCGGCGTCGTCGGTGTAGAGATTCAGGGGGTTGCCGTTGACCGACAGGATATGGGGCTCACGCGGGCCGGAGGGCGGATTGATCCGGCCTTCGATGGGTGTGCGGCTGCGCTGGATGCCACGGTCGATGGGCGGCGTGGGGTAGGCCACCTGCGGCGCATCTTTGCGGTCGAGGAGACCTGCGTAACGCCAGCCGCCGGTCGGCTCCTGAAGCTCGGCCGAGGGCTCGGCCCAGGCGGTCGTGGCCCAGAGGGCGATCAGGATGGGAAAAAACCGGCGCATCAACAGCCTCCTTGCCATGCTTTATAAAACCCTGCGCAAGATCCACAGCGCACTCCCGACACGGTATCGGTCAGAGAAGACCTGTCGATGACAGGTAGGGGAAGCCGCAGAGGTTAGCGATTCGAAGGTTGTTAGACAATGGAGACAAAGCGGTATTTGTGAGGTGGCTCATCAAATGAGTCTGGATCGTCGTTCTGGAGCCGAAAAGAGCCGAAAAACAAGGCAAAAGGCCACTATTCAGGCAAGATTCTCTGATCGCTTCACAGCTTTTATAGCGACAAGAAACAGGTAGGCGATGCCTCCGATAACTCTGTCAGGGTGGACGGTCTATAGCGGATACCCAGCAGCGTTTTCAGAGTCATGCCGTTTGAAGATCACGCAACGCTTCCGGGTGCTGGCTCGCAACGCGCAGCAGCGTTTGCGCCGCGCCCGTGGGCTGTCGACGCCCCTGCTCCCAGTCCTGCAAAGTCCGCAGGCTGACGCCCAGCAGCTTGGCGAAATCACTCTGGGACAAACCGACCTTTGTCCGAGCCTCGGCAGCTGCGGTCAATGTCACCCGGGTGACCCGCGCCGCTTTACCCGCCTTCATTTGCCGGACTGAGGCCAGCAAGTCCTTCTGGAATTGTTCCAGTTCATCACTCATCGCTGAGTTCCTCCTTCAATTGCTTCAGAAACGCGGCAGGCAGGTTGTCAAATTTGGCCTTCGTATAGGCAATCAACAACCAAATACAACCGTCGGCAAGCCTGTTGTAGTAAATCACCCGCGTACCGCCTTGCTTGCCCATCCCCGTACGAGACCAGCGAATCTTGCGCAATCCTCCACTGCCGGGAACAACATCACCTGCCAGCGGGTTGCCCGCGATCCAGGTAATGAACTCATGGCGCTCGCCGTCATTCCAGATGGCCTCAGCGCAACGTTTGAATACTTCAGTTTCAATGATCGTATGCATGGGCGAAAAAAATACGGCAATGCCGTACTTTTAAGCAATCATACACCTGTGTCGTGTTATTACAATCGCGACTGCATCAGCCCATGTCGGCACTCAAATTGGACGCGGGCGCCGAACGACTTCAGGACGCCGCGTCAGCCGCCTGAATGCGCTCCCGCCGACGGGCATGGCGCGAGGTGAAGAGCACCACCAGCAGCGCCAGCCCGAAAAACGTCGCCGAACTGGTGGCGCCCACGGACAGCGCATGGCTCAAGGCAAACCGCGCCTGGGCGTCAGCATCCAGCCCCGCCGGAGCAGGCGACAAGCGCGCCGCCATGCCGACAATCGCCACGATCACCGCCGTCCCCAGCGAACCACCGACCTGATGCGCGACATTAACCAAGCCCGACGCGGCCCCGGCATTCTGTGGTTCCACCCCGGCGATCCCGGCGCTGGTCAGCGGCACGAACGCCGCGCCGCAACCGATCCCGAGGATGATCAACGGCAGCATCAAATGTGGAAAATAGGCCACGTCCGAGCCCAGCCCGGTCAGCAATGCCATCCCCACCAGCGCCGTCGCCAGCCCGCAGAACAGCATCACCGCCGAACTCATGTACCGCGCCAGCCATTTCACGCCATACACCGACATGGCGAACTGGGTCAGGGTCAGCGCCAGAAACGCCTCACCGGCCTTGAGCGCGGTGTAGCCCAGCACTTCCTGCACATACTGGATCAGGAAGAAGTAGGTGCCGACCATCCCGCCCACCAACAGCATACGGCTGACATAGGCACCCGAGCGCTCGGCACTGGCAAACAGGTGCAGCGGCATGATCGGTTGTTCGGCGCGCCGTTCAATCCAGACAAACAGGCTCAGCAACACCAGGGCGCAGGCCAGCGCGCCGAGGGTCAGGGCGTCATCCCAACCCTGGGCACCGGCCCGGACGAAACAGTAGACCAGCGCGCTCATGCCAAAGGTAACGGTCAACGCCCCCGCCAGATCGAAGTGACCAGTATGCCGTTCGGTTTCCTTCAGATAGCGCCAAGCCAGGGCCAGCAGCGCAATGCCCACCGGCAGGTTGATAAACATCACCCAACGCCAGGACAGCAGGTCGGTCAGCACCCCGCCGAGTACCAGCCCCAGCGCGCCACCACCACCGGACACGGCGGTGTAGAAGCTGATGGCCCGCAGTCGCTGCGGGCCCGGAGGGAAGTGGGTCATCATCAGCGCCAGGGTCGAGGGCGCGAGAAATGCCGCGGCAATCCCCTGCACGCCCCGGGCGATCAATAGTTCATGGGCCGACTGGGCCAGGCCGCCCAGCAACGAGGCTAGGGTGAACACCGTCACCGCCACCAGGAACACCCGGCGCCGGCCCAACAGATCGCCGGCCCGGGCGCCGAGCAGCATCATGCCGCCAAAAGCCAGGGTGTAGGCGTTCTGCACCCAGGTCAGGTCGGGAAGCGACAGGTCCAGGGCCTTCTGAATATGCGGCAAAGCGGTATAGAGCACGGTGACGTCGAGCACGATCATCAACTGGCAGGCCAGGATAATCAGCAGCAACACACCGGAACCGGGAATACGAGCGGAAGAAGACGCCATGGATCACAGCCTTATGGGTAGAAGCGCAGGAGAACATCGGAGGCGACGAGAGGGAGGTCCGTATCGATCATTCATCCTTGATCGATGAACTACTATAAAAGAGACAACTTTGTGCCGACTAGCAGGACAAACCGGGATACCCCTCGTCGAAAATCAGGATAATCATCCAGCACGGGTCAACACTTGACCCATGATTGCCAAACCCTCGCATTTGCCCCTAAACCCGCCGTCTGCTAGTGTCGCGCCCGTTCAACGCCTACCGAGATCGCCGCCATGGCCCGCAAAAAAGCTTCCCTGGACTTCGAGCAATCCCTTGCCGACCTGCAAACCCTGGTCGAACGCCTGGAGAACGGCGAATTGTCGTTGGAAGACTCGCTGACCGCCTTCGAACAAGGCATCCGCCTGACCCGTGACTGCCAGGGCGCCCTGGCCCAGGCCGAGCAGAAGGTGCAGATCCTCCTCGAGCGCGACGGCGAGCTGGCCGAAGAGCCCTTCGACGCGGAACAAGCAGAATGATCAAAGCTTATCAGGCCAGCAGCCAGGCCCGGGTCAACGCCGCACTCGATACCCTGTTCAGCGCCCCCAGTCCCGAACTCGCCCGTCTCTATGAAGCCATGCGCTACAGCGTGATGAATGGCGGCAAACGCGTCCGCCCGCTACTGGCCTACGCCGCCTGCGAAGCCCTCGGCGGCAAGCCGGAACAGGCCAACGGCGCGGCCTGCGCGGTGGAGCTGATCCACGCCTACTCGCTGGTCCACGACGATTTGCCGGCCATGGACGACGACGACCTGCGTCGCGGCCAGCCGACTACCCACAAGGCCTTCGACGAAGCCTGCGCGATCCTTGCCGGCGACGGCCTGCAAAGCCTGGCCTTCAGCGCCTTGCTCGACCCGAGCCTGAGCGACCTGAACGCCGAGATCCGCCTGAACATGGTCACCGCCCTGGCCCAGGCCGCCGGCCCGGCCGGCATGGTCGGTGGCCAGGCCATCGACCTCGGTGCGGTGGGTCTCAAGCTCGACCAGAAAGCCCTGGAAACCATGCACCGGCACAAGACCGGCGCGCTGATCGAAGCCAGCGTCAAGCTCGGCGCCCTGGCCAGCGGCCTGGCGCAAAAAGACGAATTGCGCTCGCTGCAGGCCTACGCCCAGGCCATCGGCCTGGCTTTCCAGGTGCAGGACGATATTCTCGACGTGGAAAGCGACACCGCCACCCTCGGCAAACGCCAGGGCGCCGATATCGCCCGCGACAAACCGACCTACCCGGCCCTGCTCGGACTGGACGCGGCCAAGGCCTACGCCCTGGAACTGCGCGACCAGGCGCTGCACGCCCTGCGACCGTTTGACGCGTGCGCCGAGCCGTTGAGAGAGCTGGCCCGTTATATCGTCGAACGTCGCAGCTGAGCCAAACGCCGCGCCCAAGGCCGCATATCGGCCAACTTCGACGCTCCGCGTGGGCAGCGTGCGATGCATCAGGTAAACTGCCGCCTCTTCTATACCTATAACGATTCGCCTGATGCCCACGACGTTCCATGAGATTCCCCGCAAGCGCCCGACCACGCCCCTGCTGGACCGTGCCGACACGCCGGCCGGCCTGCGCCGGTTAGGTGAAGCCGAGCTGGAAACCCTGGCCGATGAACTGCGCCAGGAATTGCTCTATTCGGTCGGCCAGACCGGCGGGCACTTCGGTGCCGGCCTCGGCGTGATCGAACTGACCATCGCGTTGCACTATGTCTTCGACACCCCGGACGACCGGCTGGTGTGGGACGTGGGTCATCAGGCGTATCCGCACAAGATCCTCACCGGTCGGCGCGAGCGCATGCACACCCTGCGTCAGAAAGGCGGCCTGGCCGCCTTTCCGCGCCGCTCGGAGAGCGAGTACGACACCTTTGGCGTCGGTCACTCCAGCACTTCCATCAGCGCCGCCCTGGGCATGGCCATCGCCGCTCGCCTGCAGAACAGTGATCGCAAGGCCATCGCCGTGATCGGTGATGGCGCGCTGACCGCCGGCATGGCCTTCGAGGCGCTGAACCACGCGCCGGAAGTCGACGCCAATATGCTGGTGATCCTCAACGACAACGACATGTCGATTTCGCGCAATGTCGGTGGTCTGTCGAACTACCTGGCGAAGATCCTCTCCAGCCGCACCTACGCGAGCATGCGCGAAGGCAGCAAGAAAGTGCTGTCGCGCCTGCCCGGTGCCTGGGAAATCGCCCGTCGTACCGAAGAATACGCCAAGGGCATGCTGGTCCCCGGCACCCTGTTCGAAGAGCTGGGCTGGAACTATATCGGCCCGATCGACGGCCATGACCTGCCGACCCTGATCGCCACCCTGCGCAATATGCGTGACCTCAAGGGCCCGCAGTTCCTGCATGTGGTGACCAAGAAGGGCAAGGGTTTCGCCCCGGCGGAAGTCGACCCGATCGGTTACCACGCGATCACCAAGCTCGAACCCCTGGACGCCCCGGCCGCCGCGCCGAAGAAGGCCAGCGGACCGAAATACTCCGGCGTGTTTGGCGAATGGCTGTGCGACATGGCCGCCGCCGACCCGCGCCTGGTGGGCATTACCCCGGCAATGAAGGAAGGCTCCGATCTGGTGGCCTTCAGCGAGCGTTTCCCGCTGCGCTACTTCGACGTGGCGATTGCCGAGCAGCATGCGGTAACTTTCGCCGCCGGCATGGCCTGCGAAGGCGCCAAGCCGGTGGTGGCGATCTACTCCACCTTCCTGCAACGCGGTTACGACCAGTTGGTGCATGACGTCGCGGTGCAGAACCTCGACGTGCTGTTCGCCATCGACCGCGCCGGGTTGGTGGGCGAAGACGGCCCGACCCACGCCGGCAGTTTCGACCTGTCGTACCTGCGCTGCATCCCCGGCATGCTGGTGATGACGCCGAGTGACGAGAACGAACTGCGCAAGATGCTGACCACCGGCCACCTGTACAACGGTCCGGCGGCAGTGCGTTACCCGCGTGGCACCGGACCGAACGCGACCATCGAGAAAGACCTGGAACCGATCGAGATCGGCAAGGGTGTGGTTCGCCGTCGGGGCAGCAAAGTGGCCTTGCTGGTGTTTGGCGTGCAGTTGACCGAAGCGCTGATCGTCGCCGAGAAGCTCGATGCGACCGTGGTCGACATGCGCTTCGTCAAACCCCTGGATGAAGCCCTGGTACGCGAGATTGCCGGCAGCCATGAGTTGCTGGTGACCATCGAGGAAAACGCCATCATGGGCGGTGCCGGTGCGGCAGTCAGCGAGTTCCTGGCGCGTGACAACCTGCTCAAGCCGATCCTGCACCTGGGTCTGCCGGATGCGTACGTCGAGCATGCGAAGCCGGCGCAGATGCTGGCGGAGTGCGGGTTGGATGTGGCGGGGATCGAAGCATCGGTCAGCGAACGCATGCAGCTTTTGAATCTTTGACTCATACCCAGCGAGAGCCTGCCTCGCTGGGTACAGGTCTCAAGCCAACGTCAGTTATTGCGCTTCATCGGGCCGTCCGAGTTGAGATAGCCCGCGCGAATGGCGTCCCCGCAAGTGGAAAAACCATAGGCATTGACGAAACCCGTTGACGTGAAGCCGACATAGAGCGGTTGGCGCTTGCCACTTTCATTTTGCAGGTCGTAGTCAAAGCATTGCGCGGTTCCACCCCGAATAGCCGTGATCTGCGAGGGGTTTTGTATTGCCAGCATGTCTTGTTTGCTGACGGTACTACCTTGGGCTGCCTTGCTCGTAACCGGATGATCGCCGAAGTCGAGCAACGTCGAGATACCGCCTAAACAACCACTGAGTGTCAATATCGCAGCCACTCCCGCCAATATCAGACGCATGGTTTCCCTCCTGATCAAACTCAATGACTGTCTGCATGCAAACAGAGCTCAAGGCTTGAGCAGAAGAATTTTAGGGAAACCTTCTCAAAGCGTATTGACGGACGCCTCTGAGTATCAAGTAGGAGTATTGGCAGAAGAGCGGCTGATGTGTGCCTGCTAATGGCTCGAGAGCAGCCACCCGCCAGCGAAGCATCAGCCGAGTTGGCGCGGAATGCGATAGAGGTAGAACAGCACCACGCTGGATAACACCAGCAACATCAACGGCACGGCTTCCAGCCCGACGAACACTGCCAGGGTCCCGATCCAGGTCGGCAAGGCGGCCACCACCAGGGCTTTGCGCCGCACGCTGGCCAGCTCGATCCAGGCCGCGGGCTCTTCCGGGCTATCCAGCGCCGCCTGCGTCGCGATCAACGAGCGCTTGTAAGCCCCGAAAAACCGCAAGCTGACAAACATCGAGGCCACGCCGGCAATGAAAAACGGCATCGCCAACACCGGCAGCAAGGGATCGGCCTGACCAAAAAGCCAGTTGGCGACAAACAGCGGCAACACACTCAGCACCAGCTGTTTCCACCAGCCCACCGACAGCCGACGCTTCACCTGACCACGGGTCACGCCGGGTCGGCCTCGCTCTGGTGCTCGTTGCCCATCATATGGCCGAGCTTGCCGGCCTTGGTCGCCAGGTAGAGTTTGTTGTGCGGGTTCTGTCCGGTCTGCAGCGGCACGCGCTCGGCCACGGTGATGCCCATCTCGGTCAAGGCCTTGACCTTGCGCGGGTTGTTGGTCATCAGGCGCAGGGACTTGATGCCCAGGTGTTCGAGCATCGGCCGACAGATGGAATAGTCACGCTGGTCGGCGGCAAAGCCCAGGCGCTCGTTGGCCTCGACCGTGTCGGCGCCACCGTCCTGCAACTCATAGGCACGGATCTTGTTCATCAGGCCGATGCCGCGTCCTTCCTGGCGCAGGTAGAGCAAGACGCCACGACCTTCGAGGGCAATGGCCCGCAGGGCCGCCTCCAGCTGGGACCCGCAATCGCAGCGCTGGCTGAACAAGGCATCGCCGGTCAGGCATTCGGAATGCACACGGCCAAGAACCGGTGCGCCATCCGCCACATCCCCGAGGGTCAGCACGACGTGTTCACGACCGGTGGCTTCTTCGAGAAAGCCATTCATGGTGAAGGTCGCAAAGGGGGTTGGCAGTTTGGAAGCAGCGACGAAAACGACGGGCACCGTGTGCTCCTGATCAGTATGAGGACTGGAAATTCGCAGAGGTCGCATTGTAACAGTAGGTTCCTACAGACGCTTAGGCTGAATTATCCATGATAACTATCAATAAGTTTGATTCGTCGTCACCGGCAGCGGCATGGCGTCGAACGGATACGGCTGCTTCCAGTGCTCGAAAATGCTCTGCAACTCGCCACTTTTGACCAGTTCTTCCATACGCTGGTCATACAAGGCCATCAGTGAGCGCCCCCGCGCATTGTCGGCAAACCCCAGGTACAGCGGCAGGTCGAGCAAATGGCTGCTCCGGAACATTTCAGGGTGCGCGGCATGTCCCAGTACATCATTCACCTCGGACAAGGCATCGATGTAATAGTCGGCACGACTGTGGGCCAGCATCGACAAGACACCGTCACGCCGCACGATTTCGTTGTAATGGCGGACGTTGGGCAGGTAATCCTGGTATTTGTAGCCGCGCATCCAGGCCAGACGATAAACACCCAGGGTTTCCAAGGTCGGTTGCGGATTACTTGCCAGCCCCAGGGCATAGAGATGATCGACGTCGAAATGCCAGCGCGGATAAAGGGCTCCCGTCACCTCGTTGCGATAAGCCGCGACCCAGGCGTCCGCCTCCCCCCGCTGCACCAGTCCGATGGCCCGAACGTAGGGCTCGGTACTGATCAGCACCTTGACGCCCTTGGGCTCGAAGATCTCGCGCATGATATCCCAGGCCATGCCACGTCCGTCGGCGCCTGTGTAATCGACCCACTCCTCACTGGCAAGGTGGATCACACCGGGCAGAGAGGTTTCCTCACGGGCCTGAACGGCATTGCCTACAACGCCACCCGCCCACAGACAGAGCAGCACGACCCACAACCGACAGCCAGACATGCCTGAACCCTCAGGTAAAGAGGTGCACCAGCCCTTGCATGGCCAGCCAGGCGAAAACCCCGGCCAGTACGTCGTCGAGCATGATGCCGACGCCGCCATGGACATGCCGGTCGATCCAGCGGATCGGCCAGGGCTTGAGGATGTCGAAAAAGCGGAACAACGCAAAACCCGCCAACAGCCAGTACCAACCGTCCGGCACCAGCCAGAGGGTAATCCACATCCCGACCATCTCGTCCCAGACGATACCTTCGTGGTCATGTACCCGCAGATCGTTGGCAACCTTGCCGCACAGCCAGAAGCCGAACAGCATGGTGACGCCAAGCATCAGCCAGTAGCCCCAGTCGGGCAACATCTGCCATAACGGTATAAAGGGTAGCGCAACCAGCGAGCCCCAGGTGCCCGGCGCCTTGGGCAAGGTCCCGGAACCGAAGCCGAAGGCCAGGAAATGCCAGGGATTGCGCCACACCGACGGCGGCACGAACTCGGCCGGGACCTGCTTGGGATGATCTGTCACGGTGTCTCCGGAAAATGTTGGTAGCCCCGGCGTGCCGGCGTGATGTCGTGGCCGACGGCATCCACCAGGACCACGCCCTGCCCGGCCAGCACCTGCCCGATCACCCGGACCGATGGCTGCGCGGCCAGCAACCCGGGCAACTCGGCGGCTGGCAGGGTGAAGGCCAATACGTAGTCATCGCCACCGCTGAGGGCCGCCTCGCGGGCGCCGTCCAGGCCGAGAAAGGCCAGCAGCGCCGAAGACAACGGCAAGGCCTCGCGCTCCACCTGCAATCTGACGGAGGATGCTGCCGCGATATGTCCGCAATCGGCCAATAGACCGTCGGAGATATCCAGCGCCGAGGTCGCCCTGTTGCGCAAAAACTGACCCAACGCCAGTTGCGGCTTGGGCGACCAGTAGTGATCCAACAGCGGCTCGGCAATCGCCGGCTCCGCCGTACGCTGCCCCAGTACCAGCGGCAAGGCGCCCGCCGCATTGCCCAGCTCGCCGCCGACACACAGCAGGTCGCCGACCTGTGCACCGCTGCGGGTCAGCGCCTGGCCCGTCGGCACACGGCCGAATACCGTCAGCGTCAGGCACAGCGGCCCACGGGTGGTGTCGCCGCCCACCAGGCGCAAGTCGCAGTGTTGCGCCATCAGGTTCAAACCACGGGCAAAGCCTTGCAGCCAACCGGCATCGTTGTGCGGTAAGGTCAGGGCAAGGGTAAAGGCCAGGGGCGTGGCGCCCATGGCGGCCAGGTCACTGGCGGCAACAGCCAGCGCGCGCTGGCCGAGCAGGAAAGGGTCGCAGGGATCGGCGAAATGCACACCGGCCACCAGGGTGTCGGTGGAAATCGCCAGTTGCTCCCCGGCGGGGACGCTCAGCAGGGCGCAGTCGTCGCCGATGCCCAGGGCAACACCCTCGCCGGCCTGCGCACAGGGCGCGGCGGCGAAGAAATTGCGGATCAGCTCGAACTCGCCCATGCACAGGTCAAGCGCGGATCAGCGCTTGAACGCCTTCACTTCAGCTTCACGCAGGCGCGGCGCCAGTTTGTCGAGCACGCCGTTGACGAACTTGTGACCGTCGGTGGAACCGTAGACCTTGGCCAGTTCGATCCCTTCGTTGATCACCACGCGGTAGGGCACGTCGACGCGCTTGAGCAGTTCCCAGGTAGACAGGCGCAATACCGCCAGCTCAACCGGATCCAGTTCTTCGATCTCGATATCCAGGCACGGCTTGAGAACGGTGTCGATCTCGCTCTTGAACTGCGGAACGCCGTGGAGGATTTCACGGAAGTAGGCGCCGTCGACGTCGCTGAAATCGTTGTCGACCCGGAACTGCGCTTCGATCTCGTTCAGCGACTGCTTGGCCATGTGCCACTGGTACAGGGCCTGGGTCGCGAGCTGACGGGCTTCGCGACGCTTGACGCTTTTGGAAGGCTTGCCGGCGCCTTCAGGCTTCGGATCGCGCGGGTTGAAACGATCGCTTTCGTCGCTAATCACACAGCCTCCAATTGCGCCAGCAAGCTGACCATTTCCAGGGCGGAAAGGGCGGCTTCGGCGCCTTTGTTGCCGGCTTTGGTGCCGGAACGTTCGATGGCTTGTTCGATGGAGTCAACGGTCAGCACGCCGAAGGCTACGGGTACGCCGAATTCCATGGAGACCTGGGCCAGGCCCTTGGTGCATTCGCCGGCCACGTATTCGAAGTGCGGAGTACCGCCACGAATGACCGCGCCGAGGGCGATGATCGCCGAGAAGTCGCCTTTCTGGGCGACTTTCTGCGCAACCAGTGGGATTTCGAAGGCACCCGGTGCGCGGATGATAGTGATGTCGCTTTCGCTGACACCGTGGCGAACCAGGGCGTCAACGGCGCCGCTCACCAGGCTTTCGACAACGAAGCTGTTGAAGCGGCCGACCACCAGGGCGTAACGGCCTTTGGGGGCGATGAAGGTACCTTCGATGGTCTTCAGGGTCATTCGACAATTCTCTTAAAGAGCCGGGGCGTGCCTAGTACGCGCCCCTCAGGGATATTTGAACCGCGAATCAAGGGCCGCGAGCAGCCAGTCTTTATTCGGAGGGCACGTATTCTACTACTTCCAGGTCGAAACCGGATATCGCATTAAACTTCATCGGCGCACTCATCAAGCGCATTTTCCGTACGCCGAGGTCCCGCAGGATCTGCGAACCGGCACCGACGATGCTGTAGGTGGTCGGTTTTTTCGCCGGCACCTGCTCGGCGGTCTCACGGATATGCGCCAGCAGGACGTCGCCATCCAGCGGATGACCGAGCAACAGCACCACACCGCTGCCGGCCTCGGCCACCGCGGCCATGGCCGCGCGCAGGCTCCAGCGCCCGGGTTGCTTGACCATCAGCAGGTCGCGCAGCGGGTCCATGTTGTGCACCCGCACCAGGGTCGGCTCTTCGGCGCAGAAGCTGCCCAGGGTCAGGGCCATGTGCACGTCGCCTTCCACCGAATCACGATAGGTCACCAGGTTGAAATGCCCCAGTTCGCTGTCCAGCGGCTGCTCGGCAATCCGCTGAACGGTACGTTCGTGGATCATCCGGTAGTGGATCAGGTCGGCAATGGTGCCGATCTTGATGTTGTGTTCGGCGGCGAAGGTTTCCAGTTCGGCGCGACGGGACATGGTGCCGTCGTCGTTCATCACTTCGCAGATCACGCCACTTGGCTCGAAACCGGCCATGCGCGCCAGGTCGCAGGCGGCTTCGGTGTGGCCGGCGCGGGCCAGGGTGCCGCCGGGCTGGGCCATCAGCGGGAAGATATGGCCGGGGCTGACGATGTCTTCAGCCTTGGCGTCCTTGGCCGCGGCCGCTTGCACGGTGCGGGCGCGGTCGGCGGCGGAGATGCCGGTGGTCACCCCTTCGCTGGCTTCGATCGACACGGTGAACTTGGTGCCGAAACCGGAACCGTTGCGCGGCGCCATCAGCGGCAGCTTGAGCAGTTCGCAACGCTCGCGGCTCATCGGCATGCAGATCAGGCCACGGGCGTGCTTGGCCATGAAATTGATGTGTTCGGCCTTGCAGCATTCGGCGGCCATGATCAGGTCGCCTTCGTTCTCGCGGTCTTCGTCATCCATGAGAATGACCATCTTGCCCTGGCGAATGTCTTCGACCAGTTCTTCAATCGTGTTGAGCGCCACGCGGCACCCTCCTTCTTTCAAAATTTGAGTGTCAGGATTTGAGGTAGCCGTTGGCGGCCAGGAAACTTTCGGTAATACCGCCGCTCGACGGTTCCGCGGCCTTGTCGCCCAGCAGCAGGCGCTCCAGGTAACGGGCCAGCAGGTCGACTTCGAGGTTGACCTCACGGCCTGGACGGTAGTCGGCCATGATGGTTTCAGCCAGGGTGTGTGGGACGATGGTCAGTTCGAACTCGGCGCCGTTCACGGCGTTGACCGTCAGGCTGGTGCCGTCGACGGTGATCGAGCCCTTGTGGGCGATGTACTTGGCCAGGTCTTTCGGCGCGCGGATACGGAACTGGATGGCCCGGGCGTTTTCTTCACGGGCGACCACTTCGCCGACACCGTCGACATGGCCGCTGACCAGGTGCCCGCCCAGGCGGGTGGTCGGGGTCAGGGCTTTTTCCAGGTTGACCCGGCTGCCGGCCTTCAATTGGTTGAAGGCGGTGCAGTCCAGGGTTTCACGGCTGACGTCGGCCCAGAAGCCGTCGCCCGGCAGCTCGACGGCGGTCAGGCAGACGCCGTTGACCGCGATGCTGTCGCCGAGCTTGACGTCGGCCAGGTCCAGCTTGCCGGTTTCCACGTAGACGCGGACGTCGCCGCCCTTGGGGTTCAGGGCACGGATACTGCCGATGGATTCGATAATGCCGGTAAACATGAAGTCCTCCTCGAGAACAGGCCCGCGCGTGGCGCAAGCCAAAAATTATACGCCGGGTGCGGGATCAGGTATTGCGGTGACTCGCCAGTCACTGCCGACAGCGCGCATTTCGGTGATTTTCAGCCGCGGCGCCTGGTGCATCCGCTCCAGCGGCCAGTCCAACAATGGGCGCGCCGTGGAGCCGAGAAACCGACCGGCGACAAACAATTGGTATTCGTCCACCAGGCCTTGCCGGGCAAAGGCGCCCGCCAGACGTGGGCCGGCTTCCACCAGCACTTCGTTGATGCCACGGGCGGCCAGTTCCGTCAGCAACCGGCGCAGGTCGACATGACCTTCGGCGCCGGGCACTTCCAGCAATTCATGGCCCAGGGCTTGATAGCGTTCGGCGGCACCCGGAACGCAGGTCACCACCAAGGCAGGACCTGCCGTGAAGAACGGGGCATCCAGCGGCACCCGCAGGCGACCGTCGATCAACACCCGCAGGGGTGGACGGCGTTCGGCCAGGGCGGTCAGTTCGGGATCGAGGCCCAGCTCGGCGGGGCGCACGGTCATCCGCGCATTGTCCGCCAGCACGCTGTCGGCGCCGGTCAGCACCACGCTGGCCTGGGCCCGCAGGCGCTGCACGGCGGAACGCGCCTCGGGGCCGGTGATCCACTGGCTTTCGCCGCTGGCCATGGCGGTGCGACCGTCCAGGCTCATCGCCAACTTGACCCGCACAAACGGCACGCCGTGTTCCATGCGCTTGAGAAAACCCTGGTTCAGCGCCCGCGCTTCACCTTCCAGCACACCGCTGTGTACGGCGATGCCGGCATCGGCCAGGCGCTTGAGGCCGCGACCGGCAACTTCCGGATTGGGGTCCTGCATGGCCGCGACCACCCGCCCCACGCCGGCCTTGACCAGCGCATCGGCACACGGCGGTGTACGGCCGAAGTGGCTGCACGGCTCCAGGGTCACGTAGGCCGTGGCCCCGCGAGCGTTTTCGCCCGCCTCGCGCAAGGCATGCACCTCGGCATGGGGTTCGCCGGCACGCACGTGCCAGCCTTCGCCGACCACCACGCCCGCCTGCACGATCACACAGCCGACCCGTGGGTTCGGGTGCGTCGAGTAGCGGCCCTTGCGGGCCAGCTCCAGGGCACGGGCCATGTAGTGGGCGTCGAGGACGGCCTGCTCGGTGGAAAGGCTCATTCTTTGGCGGGCTCGCGGGCAAGGCGGTCGATCTCTTCGCGGAACTCGTTGAGGTCCTGGAAGCGGCGATAGACCGAAGCGAAACGGATATAGGCGACTTCATCGAGTTTCTGCAACTCGGTCATCACCAGTTCACCGACGACCAGCGACTTGACCTCGCGCTCGCCGGTGGCCCGCAGCTTGTGCTTGATGTGCACCAGTGCGGCCTCCAGGCGTTCGACACTGACCGGGCGCTTTTCCAGCGCGCGCTGCATGCCCGCGCGGAGTTTTTCTTCGTCGAAGGGTTGGCGGCTGCCGTCCTGTTTGATCAGGCGTGGCAGGACCAGTTCGGCGGTCTCGAAGGTGGTAAAACGTTCACCGCAGGCCAGGCATTCGCGCCGGCGGCGCACCTGCTCGCCCTCGGCGACCAGACGCGAGTCGATGACTTTGGTGTCGTTGGCACCGCAGAAGGGACAGTGCATGGTGGCAGGCAACAAAAAATGGGAGGGCCATGGTAGCGCATCCCCGTGGCAAGACAAGCCATAGGGTTTGCGGTATACAGTCGCCCGACTACCTTTTATCCATAGAGATGCACCGGATTTCGTCTTGCGTTGGAGCCGTTCATGTCAGTACGACCGCTTGTTTTGCTCAGTCTCGCCGGCCTCCTGGCCGCTTGCGGCAGCCCGCCGCCCAAGCCTGCTCCGGTGGCACCGGCCCAACAGCAGACGAGCAAACCGGTCAGTCCCTATGAGGAGCTCGGGCCCTTGCCCGCTTTTCAGCGTGAATTGAGCGGCACCTTGCAGGGCGTGCCCAAGGGCGCGGAGGTGGAACTGGCGCTGTTGGTGATCGACGAACGCGGTCGTCCGCAGCAATTGCTGGCCAGCAGCAAGATCAACGGCACTGGCCAGATCCTGCCGTTCCGCCTGCGCTTCAACCCGGAAGTGTTCCCGGTGGGCAGCCGCGTGGAATTGCGCGGGCGGGCCAGCCTGTCCGGGCAATTGATCCTGCATCTGCCATCGCGAAGTATCACCGAACCGACCACCCAGGCCCTGGGCCAGTTGCAATTTTTTACCGCGCCATGAGTGCACCGCCAGGCCTGCAACACTCCTTGAGCGAGTTGCTGGGCGATGCGCAATTGGTGGCCTGTGAGTTGCCAGGGACCGCATTGCAGTTGTGGCTGATCGACGCGCACAACATGGATCGCGCCTTTACCCCCGAGGAAACCCGGCGAATCCTCCATGAGCCGCCCTACTGGAGCTTCTGCTGGGCGAGCGGTCTGGCCATGGCCCGCTACCTGGCTGAAACCCCCCACTGGGTGGCGGGCAAGCGGGTGCTGGATTTCGGCGCCGGCTCCGGCGTGGCGGCAATTGCCGCAGCCCGGGCCGGGGCAATCGAAGTGGTGGCTTGCGACCTCGACCCGCTGGCCCTCGCGGCCTGCCGGGCGAATGCCACGCTCAACGGCGTGGAGCTGAGCTACAGCGAGGACTTCTTTGCCGAGAGCGATCGCTTCGACCTGATCCTGGTGGCGGATGTGCTCTATGACCGGGAAAACCTGCCATTGCTCGATCAGTTTCTCAGTCGCGGCCAGGAGGCCTTGGTGGCCGATTCACGGGTACGGGATTTCCGTCATCCGCTGTATCGCCGCCTGGAAATGCTCGAAGCCTTCACCCTGCCGGACCTGGCGGAGCCGGAAGAGTTTCGCCATGTCAGCCTTTACCATGCTCAGCGTCAGCCTGCTTCCGGCCATCGGGCCCAGGCTTTATAGTGGCTCCATTCCCCGTTTTCCGAGATTCCGATGACTCAGCCCTCCCCCTACATTTTCGACGCCACCACCGCTGACTTCGACCAGTCGGTAATCGAGAACTCGTTCCACAAGCCGGTGCTGGTGGACTTCTGGGCCGAGTGGTGCGCCCCCTGCAAGGCCCTGATGCCGATGCTGCAACAGATCGCCGAGAGCTATCAGGGCGAACTGCTGCTGGCCAAGGTTGATTGCGATGCCGAGCAGGACATCGTCGCCCGCTTCGGCATTCGCAGCCTGCCCACCGTGGTGCTGTTCAAGGACGGCCAGCCGGTTGACGGTTTCGCGGGTGCCCAGCCGGAATCGGCGGTGCGCAAACTGCTTGAACCCCATGTGCAGATGCCACCGCCGGCGGAGGCCGATCCTCTTGAACAGGCCGAAGCACTGTTTGCCGACGGTCGGATCGGCGATGCCGAAGCTGTGCTGAAGGAACTGCTGGGTGAAGACAACAGCAACGCCAAGGCGCTGATCCTTTATGGCCGTTGCCTGGCCGAGCGCGGTGAGTTGGGTGAAGCCCAGGCAGTGCTGGACGCCGTGAAGAGCGACGAGCACAAGGCCGCGCTGGCCGGGGCCAAGGCGCAGTTGACGTTCTTGCGTCAGGCGGCTGACCTGCCGGAGGTCGCTGACTTGAAAGCGCGCCTGGCGCAAAACCCACAGGATGACGAAGCGGCTTATCAGTTGGCGGTACAACAACTGTCGCGCCAGCAGTACGAAGCGGCACTGGAGGGTTTGCTCAAGCTGTTTACCCGTAATCGTGGTTACAGCGAAGGCCTGCCGCACAAGACCTTGCTGCAGGTGTTCGACCTGCTGGGCAACGACCATCCGCTGGTGACCACCTACCGTCGCCGGCTGTTTGCTGCGTTGTACTGACGCGATTTGTAGGAGCCGGCTTGCTGGCGATGAACGATAACGCGGTCTTCCTGAAACACCGCGGTGCCTGCATCGCCAGCAAGCCGGCTCCTACAGGATGCGTGCCGTGTATGAGGTTGGCGTTCCGCCCTCAGGCCTCAACCCAGCTGTAAAGCGGCGAATCCACCCCGCTCAGCACCTTGACCTCGCTGCAATGACGCAAGCGCACCAACAAGCGCTTGGCCGCCGCCGTGCTCCCCGCCAACGCTTCCAACTGCCCGAGCAACTGCGGCCCATCGATCTGCCCGGCCTGGCGCACCAGGTCCCTGGCCGTCTGCCACAGCGCGTCGTCCTGGCTCACCGGCCTTGCCGCTACCGTAGCGCCCGCCTCGGCCGGCACCGTCACCTGCAACTGCGCCCCCAAGCGCGCCCAGTCGCTCTCATCCAGCTCCAACGTCAAATCCACCGGCCATTGGCCAATGGTGCCTCGAATTCGCACCATGATGCTCACCTCGCGATTGCAGGCACCCATGCTCCCACGCGCCACCCGAGACGCCAAGTCAGTGGCCGAACAAGCCATAAATTGTTATAAGATCACATAACAAAACACCTTTATTGCCGTTCCTGGAGAAACGCCATGCGCCACCTGCTGCTCGCCCTGCCTTTTGCCCTGCTCCCGCTGGTTGCCGCCCAGGCCCATGAAGCCCACGAACATGGCAGCCTCGGCGCCCACGAGCACGGCGTTGGCCGGCTGAACGCCGCGCTGGACGGCCAGACCCTGGAACTCGAACTGCAAAGCCCGGCGATGAACCTGGTGGGCTTCGAACACCCGGCCACCAGCGACGCCGACAAGGCCAAGGTCGCCGCCGTACGCGCGCTGCTGGACAAGCCGCTGGAGCTGTTCAACCTGCCGAAAGGCGCCGGTTGCGTAGTGGCCAACCAGGAACTGGAAAGCCCGCTGTTCGGCGATCCGGCGCCTGAAGAGGCCGATGACGATGATGACGACGATCACGCTCCGGAGGCCGCCGCCGGCACCCAACCCGCCGTGGCCGAGCATCATCACGATCACAGCGAGATCCACGCCCACTACCAGTTCACCTGCACCACCCCGGCCGCGCTGAAGACCCTGGACCTGGGCCAGGTGTTCAAGACGTTCCCGGCTACCCACAAGATCCAGGTGCAGTTGATTTCCGGCAGTGGTCAACAAGGGGTTGACGTCACGCCTGAGGCTGCCACCCTGAAATTCTGATCGACCTCAATCCTTGTGGAATCCGGCTTGCCGGCGATGATCGATAACGCGGTCTGCATGAAGCACTGCGCCGCCCGCATCGCCGGCAAGCCGGCTCCTACAAGAGCACACCACCTGTGAATCGGCCTTTATGACCCAAGCACTTATCGAACTGTCCGACCTGGGCTTCAACTGGCCCGGTCATCCGCAGTTGCTGGACATCCCGGCGTTCCGCCTGGAACCGGGCGAAACGCTGTTCCTCAAAGGCCCCAGCGGCAGCGGCAAGACCACCTTGCTCGGCCTGCTCGGCGGCGTGCAGAAACCCAGCCGCGGCAGCATCCGCCTGCTCGGCCAGGAACTCACCGAACTGGGCGCCGGTGCCCGCGACCGTTTTCGCGTCGATCACACCGGTTATATTTTCCAGCAGTTCAACCTGTTGCCGTTCCTCTCGGTACGCGAGAACGTCGAGCTGCCTTGCCACTTTTCCAAATTGCGCGCCAGCCGCGCAATCCAGCGCCACGGCAGTGCCGACCAGGCCGCCGCGACCCTGCTCGCCCACCTCGGCCTGAGCGATCCGGCCCTGCTGGAACGGCGCGCCGACTCGCTGTCCATTGGCCAGCAGCAACGGGTCGCCGCCGCCCGCGCGCTGATCGGCCAACCCGAACTGGTGATCGCCGACGAACCGACTTCAGCGCTGGACTACGATGCCCGCGAAGCCTTTATCCGACTGCTGTTCGCCGAATGCCGCGAAGCCGGTTCCAGCCTGCTGTTTGTCAGCCATGACCAGAGCCTGGCGCCGCTGTTCGATCGTCACCTGTCGCTGTCCGAATTGAATCGCGCGGCCACGCCCGCGGAGGTCTGAGATGTATCTGTTTCGTCTGGCCCTGGCCAGCCTGGCCAACCGCCGCTTCACCGCCCTGCTCACGGCCTTCGCCATCGCCCTGTCGGTCTGCCTGCTGCTGGCCGTGGAGCGCGTGCGCACCGAAGCCCGCGCCAGCTTCGCCAGCACCATCAGTGGCACCGACCTGATTGTCGGCGCCCGCTCCGGCTCTGTGAACCTGCTGCTGTACTCGGTGTTTCGCATCGGCAACGCCACCAACAACATCCGTTGGGACAGCTTTGAACATTTCGCCAATAACCCGAAAGTGAAGTGGGCGATCCCGATGTCCCTCGGCGACTCCCACCGCGGCTACCGCGTACTGGGCACCAGCGAGGCCTATTTCGAGCATTACCAGTACGGCCACCAGCAGAACCTGCAACTGGCCGAAGGCCGCCCGTTCGCCACCGATCCGTTCGAGGTGGTGCTCGGCGCCGAAGTGGCCGACGCCCTGCACTACAAGCTTGGCGACAAGCTGGTGCTGGCCCATGGCGTGGCCGCCATCAGCCTGGTCAAGCATGACGACAAGCCCTTCACCGTGGTCGGCATCCTCAAGCGCACCGGCACGCCGGTGGACCGCACGCTGCATATCAGCCTCGGCGGCATGGAGGCGATCCATATCGACTGGCACGATGGTGTACCGGCCCACGGTGCCGGGCGCATCAGTGCCGATCAGGCCCGCAATATGGACCTGACGCCGCAAGCCATCACCGCCTTCATGCTCGGCCTGAACAACAAGGTCTCGACCTTCGCCCTGCAACGGGAGATCAATGAATTCCGGGGCGAGCCGATGCTGGCGATCCTCCCGGGCGTGGCCTTGCAGGAGCTGTGGAGCCTGATGGGCACGGCGGAAAAGGCGTTGTTCGTGGTCTCACTGTTCGTGGTCCTGACCGGTTTGATCGGCATGCTCACGGCGATCCTCACCAGCCTCAACGAGCGGCGCCGGGAGATGGCGATCCTGCGCTCGGTGGGCGCGCGGCCTTGGCATATCGCCAGTCTGCTGATACTGGAAGCCTTTGCCCTGGCGTTGTCCGGGGTGATGGCCGGGCTCGGCCTGTTGTACCTGTGCATCGCCCTGGCCCAGGGATATGTGCAGTCGAATTACGGGCTGTACCTGCCACTCTCCTGGCCAAGCGAATATGAATGGACGCTGCTCGGCGGTATCCTCGTCGCCGCCCTGTTGATGGGCAGCGTGCCGGCGTGGCGCGCCTATCGACAATCCCTGGCCGATGGCCTGTCCATCCGTTTATGAGTGTTGCGATGAAGAATAAAGTCCTGGCCGCTGTGCTGCTGGCGCTGTCCGTGGTGACGGCCACGCCGTCGTGGGCCGATGACAAGCCCAAGGAACTGGCCTGGCAGGACATGATTCCGCCCGATGCGCCGCCGGAAATCCCGCAGATGACGCCGCTGCATGACCTGTCGAAAATCGGCAGCATGAACATCGAGGCGGCACCGGCGGCCAAGCAGTCGCTGCCCGATGCGCCGGTGGTCAAGGCGCTGGACGGCCAGCATGTGCGCCTGCCGGGGTATATCGTACCGTTGGAAGTGAGCGAGGAAGGGCGGACCACGGAGTTTCTGCTGGTACCGTACTTCGGCGCCTGCATCCATGTGCCGCCACCGCCGTCGAACCAGATCGTGCATGTGACCAGTGAGTTGGGGGTCAAGGTCGACGAGTTGTACCAGCCGTACTGGATTGAAGGTGACATGCAGGTCAAGCAGAGCACCAGCGACCTGGCGGATGCGGGGTACAGCATGGAGGCGCAGAAGATCTACGTGTACGAATTACCGGAGTAAGGCTGGTCGCCCAGCGGTGCCTGGTCGGACCTCTTCGCGGGCAAGCCCTGCTCCTACAGGATTAGGATCTGCTCAAGGTTTTGTGACCGACATGAAACTGTAGGAGCAGGGCTTGCCCGCGAAGAGGCCGGCAGCCCCCCCACAAAAGTTCCCGACTCGCCCCCGCCATTGGCCTTTCATTGAGCTGAGTCAACGACCGGCCCGGGGCGCTCATTACCATTGGACACAGTGAATTCAAAACGTCCTTTGGAGCCCCCCATGCACAAGTCCCTGCTCAGCGCCTCTCTCGTTGCGCTCGCCCTCGCCGCGCCCCTTGCCCACGCCCACCAGGCCGGTGATTTCATCGTCCGTGCCGGTACAGCCACCGTTTCGCCCAACGACAGCAGCGGCGATCTGAAACTCGACGGCACGCGAATCTCCGGCACCAAAGCCACGGTGGACAGCGATACCCAGTTGGGCCTGGCCTTTGCCTACATGTTCACCGACCATATCGGCCTGGAATTGCTGGCCGCCACGCCGTTCCACCACGAAGTGTCGGTCAGGGGCCTCGGCCCGGCGCTGGACGGCCAACTGGGGGATATCAAGCAACTGCCACCGACCCTGTCGCTGCAGTACTACCCACTGGATGCCGCCTCGAAGTTCCAGCCTTATGGTGGTATCGGCATCAACTACACCATGTTCTTCGGTGAAGACCTGACCAGCCAGCGCAAGGACGAAGGCTTCAGCAACCTGAAGCTGCAGAACTCGGTAGGCCTGGCCGGGCAACTGGGCTTCGACTACATGCTCACTGACCGCATGCTGCTCAACGCCTCGGTCTGGTACGTGGACATCGACACCAAGGCCACCGTCGACGGCCCGACCGCCCTGGGCGTCGGCCAGACCAAGGTGGATGTGAAAGTCGATCCGTGGGTCTACATGGTCGGTATCGGCTACAAGTTCTAAGCAGAACCCGCTTTCCATCACCCCATGAAAAAGGCGCCGGGATCAGGCGCCTTTCTCATTTCAGATGATCGACCTCAACGCCCCAGCAAACGCGCCAGGCCGACACTCATGGGCGTCGGCTCGGCCAGCTCGAAACGTTCCAGCATCCGCTGGTTATTCGCCCGCGAATGACGAATATCCCCAGAGCGCGCCGGTTCGTAGGTCACTGGCGGCAGCGCACCCACCACCTCGCCCAGCGCCAGCAGCATCTGCTTGAGCGTCGTCGCCCGGTTCAGGCCAACGTTGATCGCGCCTTCCTGCACCTGCGAAGCCTTGAGCGCCTGCAGCAGGATCTGCACCAGATCACCGACGTAGATAAAGTCCCGGGTCTGCTCGCCATCACCGAAAATGGTGATCGGCAAACCTTTCAAGGCCCGCTCACAGAAAATACTGATCACCCCGGAATACGGCGAGGACGGATCCTGGCGCGGCCCGAAGACATTGAAGAAACGGAAGATCACCGGTTCCAGGCCATGCTGGCGGCGGTAGAAGTCCAGGTACTGCTCGCTGGCCAGCTTGTCCGAGGCATAGGGTGTCAGCGGCGACTTGGCGGTGTCCTCGATGATCGACTCGCCCTCGCCGTTATTGCCGTAAACCGCCGCGCTGGAGGCGAACAATACCCGCTTGACACCCACCTGACGCATGGCCTCGCAGACATTCAGCGTGCCGATGAAGTTGCTCTGGTGGGTCCGCACCGGGTCCTCCACCGAAGCCTGCACCGAAGCCACCGCCGCCAGGTGCACCACGGCCTGACAACCGCGCATCACCTGGGCCACCAGGGCGGCATCGGCCACATCGCCTTCGATCAGCTCGACCCGGAGATTGTCCAGGGCCAGGTTGCTGCGCTTGCCGGAAGACAGGTCGTCGAGGATACGCAGCGAGTAGCCTTGCTCCAGCAGTGCTTCGGCCAGGTTCGAGCCGATGAAGCCAGCGCCGCCGGTGATAAGAATGGGGGCATCAGCCATGACGATAGAACCTGTCGAGTAGCGCCGGCAACCCCGCACGCCAGGCACGCGGCTTGATGCCGAAGGTATGGAGGATTTTCTTGCAGGCCAGCACCGCGTGCTGCGGCTCTTCCGCCGCATCTGGACGCGCGGCATGAGCCTGGGCGGTAGGCGCCTCGATCGCCAGCGGGTGCAACTGCCGGGCTTCGGTGAGAATCGCCTGGCCCAGGGCCAGCGGCGTGGTCGCCTCGTGGCCGGCGTAGTGGTAGGTACCCCACAGCGGCGCGGCACAATCGAGTTGCTTGAGCACCGAGATGATCACCCGGGCCGCGTCGTCCACGGGCGTCGGGTTGCCACGTCGGTCATCGGCCATCAGCAGTTCGTCGGGGTTCTCGGCCCGGGCCAGGAAACGTCCGAGGGTGCCCTCGGTACTGTCGTCGAGCAACCAGCCGAAGCGCAGCAACACATGTTGCGGGCAGGTGGCGCGCACGCTCTGCTCGATCCGCCACAACGCCTGGCCACGCAGCCCCAGAGGAACGGGTTCGTCTTTTTCGCTGTAGGCGGTGGCCCGCGAGCCGTCGAACACCCGATAACTGGAAGGTTGCAGCAGGATGATGTTGTGGTGCTGGCAAAGTTCGGCCAGCCGCTCGACCGCACGCTCCTGGTCGGCCAGGCGCGCCTCGCCGACCGTCTCCGCCTGGAACCAGTCGAAGTAGAAGGCGAGGTTGATCAACGCATCCGGACGGGTGTCGTCGAGCAGTTGCGTGAGGCTCGCGGCATCCCAGCCGTCTTGTGGCGGACGGGGGGCGAGGAAACCGATGTCTTCCTCCGCACCGAGGCGAATCAGCGCCTGCCCAAGGGCATTTCCGCCGCCCAGTAACATAAGGCGCATTCGCATAGAGTCAGCAGGCCCAGGTCTGTTCAGAACGATGGTGATTGGCGGCCAGCTTGTAGCCGACCGCTGGCAATAGCCAGAATCCTTGCATTTTGCGGGTTTTGCGCGCAACCGTCACGGATAAAGTGCCAGAGAGCGCCCATCGGCTTGCAACTTGGGCCGGACGACCGCATAAATAAACCCATGAATCTTCCCGAATCGGCCCATGACGCCCTGGCGGGTTTCCACCCGGCCGTCAGCGCCTGGTTTCGCAATACCTTCCCGGACGTCACCGCCGCCCAGGCCCGTGCCTGGCCGTTGATCCGCCAGCGCCGCTCGACGCTGGTCGCCGCGCCCACCGGCTCCGGCAAGACCCTGACCGCCTTTCTCGCGGTGATCGACGATCTGGTGCACCGGGGCCTGGCCCAGGGCGGCGCACTGCCGGACGAAACCCTGGTCGTCTATGTCTCGCCGCTCAAGGCGCTGTCCAACGACATCCGTATCAACCTGCAGGATCCACTGGCGGGCATCACCGCACAGCTCGAACTGCTGGGCCTGCCGTCGTTATCAATCACCACCGCGGTGCGCACCGGCGACACCCCACAGAACGAACGCACGCGCCTGCGCAAGACCGCGCCGCACATCCTGGTGACCACGCCGGAATCACTCTACGTGCTGCTTGGCTCCGATTCCGGCCGGCGCATGTTGAGCACTGTGCGTACGGTGATCGTCGACGAGATCCACGCCATCGCATCCAGCAAGCGCGGCAGCCACCTGGCCCTGAGCCTGGAACGGTTGCAGGCATTGTGTGGCGAATCCTTGCTGCGTATCGGCCTGTCGGCCACGCAAAAGCCCATCGATGCGGTGTCGCGCTTTCTGGTGGGCACCGGTCGCACCTGTGAAATCATCGATATCGGCCATGCCCGTCCCCGGGACCTGGGGGTCGAGGTCCCCCCCGTGCCGCTGACGGCGGTGATGGCCAACGATGTCTGGGAACTGGTCTACGAACGCCTCGCCGAACTGGCCCGGCAGCACCGCACCACGCTGATTTTCGTCAATACCCGGCGCCTGGCCGAACGCCTGGCCCGGCACTTGAGCGAGCGCCTGGGCAAGGAGGCGGTGGCCGCCCACCATGGCAGCCTGGCCAAGGAACAGCGCCTGGATGCCGAACAACGGCTCAAGCGCGGCGAACTGCAGGTGCTGATCGCCACCGCCTCGCTGGAACTGGGGATCGATATCGGCGAGGTGGAACTGGTCTGCCAGATCGGCTCGCCACGCTCCATCGCGGCCTTTCTGCAACGGGTCGGACGCTCCGGCCACCAGGTCGGCGGCACGCCCAAGGGGCGGCTGTTCGCCACTTCGCGGGACGAACTGATCGAGTGCGCCGCCCTGCTCGACTGCGTGCGCCGGGGCGAACTGGACACCTTGCTGATCCCCCGCGCACCGCTGGACGTACTGGCCCAGCAGATCGTCGCCGAGGTCAGTTGCCAGGAATGGCAGGAACAGCCGCTGCTGGAACTGATCCGCCGCGCCGCGCCCTATGCCGAGCTGGACGAGGCCCACTATCAGGCGCTGCTGCGGATGCTCGCCGAAGGGTTCAACAGTCGCCAGGGTCTGCGCAGCGCCTATATTCACCGCGATGCCCTGAGCCAGAGCCTGCGTGGCCGCCGTGGCAGCCAACTGACCGCCCTCACCAGCGGCGGGACCATCCCGGACAACGCCGACTACAGCGTGCTGCTCGAACCCCAGGCCCTGAATATCGGCACGGTGCATGAGGACTTCGCGGTGGAAAGCATCGCCGGCGATGTGTTCCAGCTGGGCAACAGTTCCTATCGCATCCTGCGGGTCGAGACCGGCAAGGTGCGGGTCGAGGATGCCCACGGCCAGCCGCCGAGCATTCCGTTCTGGCTCGGCGAGGCACCGGGGCGCAGTGCCGAGCTGTCCTTCGCCGTGGCGCGCCTGCAGGCCCATCTGGATAAATTGCTGGGCACCACACCGGGAGACTTGCAGCCAAGCCTCGACTGGCTGCGCCAGACCCTCGGCCTGGACCCGGCCAGCGCCGAACAGATCGTCGAGTACCTGGCCCGCGCCCGGCAAAGCCTCGGTGCCCTGCCCTCGCAGGATACCCTGATCATGGAGCGTTTCTTCGACGAGTCCGGCGGCACCCAGTTGGTGATCCACACACCGTTCGGCAGCCGGATCAACCGCGCCTGGGGCCTGGCCTTGCGCAAGCGTTTCTGCCGCACCTTCAACTTCGAATTGCAGGCTGCCGCCAGCGAAGACGCCATCGTGCTGTCGCTGTCCACCAGCCACAGCTTTGCCCTCGACGAAGTCTGGCGTTACCTCAACAGCCGCACGGCCGAACACATCCTGATCCAGGCCGTGCTCGACGCCCCTTTATTTGGCGTGCGCTGGCGCTGGAATGCCGGGGTCGCGCTGGCGCTGCCGCGTTTTGTCGGCGGACGCAAGGTGGCGCCGCAGATCCAGCGGATGAAAAGCGAAGACCTGACCGCCTGCGTCTTCCCGGACCAGATCGCCTGCCTGGAAAACCTTGCCGGCGAGCGCGAGATTCCCGACCACCCGCTGGTGGAACAGACCCTCGACGACTGCCTGCACGAGGCCATGGACTGCGAAGGCTGGCTGGCCCTGTTGCGGCGCATGGAGGCCGGCGACGTGCGGCTGATCGCCCGCGACCTGCCGGCGCCCTCGCCCCTGGCGGCGGAAATTCTCAGCGCCCGGCCGTACACTTTTCTCGACGATGCACCGCTGGAAGAGCGTCGCACCCAGGCCGTGCTGAACCGTCGCTGGAGCGATCCCACCAGCACCGACGACCTCGGCGCCTTGGATGCCGAAGCCATCCGGGCCGTGGCCGAGGAAGCCTGGCCCGCACCGAACGGCGAGGATGAAATGCATGAGGCGTTGATGAGCCTGGCCGCGATCACCGACGCCGAAGCCCAGGCCAATCCCTCGTGGTCAGCCTGGCTGGCGGCGCTCGCGGTACAAGGTCGCGCCACACGTTTGCAAGTCGATAAATCCCACGCACTGTGGACCGCCCTGGAACGCCTGACCTGCCTGCAAGCACTTTATCCACAGGCGTTGCGGCACCCGCCCTTGCAACCGCCAGTGGGTTTCGATCAGCCGTGGGAGGCCGATGAGGCTGCCGTCGAGGTGGTCCGCGCCCGCCTCAGTGGTTTTTCCCCGCTGACGCTGCCCGAGATCGCCGAGCCCCTGGCGCTCTCCAGCGCCACACTGACCCAGGCCCTGGCGAAGCTGGAAAGCGAAGGTTATGTGCTGCGGGGTCAGTTCAGTCCGGGGGCACCTCGGGAACAGTGGTGCGAACGTCACCTGCTGGCGCGCATCCACCGTTACACGGTCAAGCGTTTGCGCCGGGAAATCGAGCCAGTGGCGGTGCAGGACTTCATGCGTTTCCTGTTCGACTGGCAACACCTTTCCCCCGCCTGCCAGGGCCAGGGCAGCGCGGCCCTGGCGATGATCGTCAGCCAGTTCGAAGGCTACCCGGTTGCCGCCGGGGCCTGGGACAGCGATGTGCTGGCCGCGCGGATCAAGGAGTATTCGCCGGGCTGGCTGGATGAGTTGTGTCGCTCGGGCAAGCTGGTCTGGGCCCGCCTCAGTGCCCGTGGCAAAAGCGCCAGCGCGGCCTCGCGCAGTACGCCGGTGGTGTTGCTGCCCCGAGGCCAGGTCGCGCTGTGGAGCAGCCTGGCGGAACAGACGGCGGTGGAAGAGTTGTCGCCGCGCACGCAAAAGGTTCATGCCGCGCTGACGCAACAGGGCGCGCTGTTTTTCGACGAGTTGCTGCACGAGGCGCATCTGCTGCCTACCGAGCTGGAATCCGCCTTGCAGGAGTTGGTCGGCGCCGGTTGGGTAAATGCCGACAGCTTTGCCGGTTTGCGGGCACTGATCACTCCGGCCAGCAAACGCCAGGCCCGCAGTACTCGGCGTGGGCGTGGGGCGTTTGTCGGCGGGATGGACGATGCCGGACGCTGGGCCTTGCTGCGGCGCTCCGCGGTAGTCGTGCCGACGGGTGGTCAAGTGCCAGCCGAAACCCTGGAACATATCGCCATGACCTTGCTGCGGCGTTACGGCGTGGTGTTCTGGCGCTTGCTGGAGCGTGAGGCGGACTGGTTACCGAGTTGGCGGGAATTGCTGCGTACCTTTCATCGATTGGAAGCCCGCGGCGAGATTCGTGGTGGGCGTTTTATCAGCGGTCTGGCAGGTGAGCAGTTTGCCTTGCCAGAGGCGATTCCGTTGTTGCGCGAAGTGCGTCGGCGCCCGGCGGACGGTAGCCTGATCACGGTGTGCGGCGCCGATCCGTTGAACCTGGCGGGGACCTTGCTGCCGGGCGCCAAGGTGCCGGCGCTGGCGGGGAATCGCCTGGTGTATCGCGACGGTGTTCCGGCTGCGGCAGAGATCGCCGGGCAGCAGTCATATTGGCTGGAACTGGATCAGGTGGCCGCCGCCGAAGTCCGAAAAAAACTGACCCAGTACCGTCTCTGAAAACGCCTACACGGCCCCTGGGGGCGTGGGCTCTTGCTCTACCGTCTGCCCCCTCGGCGCCAGCATCACCGGCTGTGGATAAGTCTGCGCGAAATGCACCCACGGACTCTGGTCCACCAGCTTCTTCAGCCGCTCGTTGAACGCCCGGTTCACGCTGTACTGGCCGCCCGAGATCGTGCGGAACTGCGCCGTCAGCACCACGCCGTTGAGGTCCATGCGATCGATCCCGAACACCTCCAGCGAACCTTGCAGGTTGAACTTGAGCAGGGCGTCCTCGCTGATCGAGCGCCCGGCCTCGCGAATCAACTCGGTGGCCTTGTCGACATCGGTGTCATAGGTGAACTGCACCGAGAAAAACGCAAAGGCGAATTGCCGAGATTGATTGGTCACCGCCTTGATCTGGCCGAACGGCACCGAGTGCACGAACCCCTTGCCGTCACGCAGACGCAAGGTGCGAATGGTCAGGCCCTCCACCGTACCGGCATGACCGGAATCGAGCACCACCCAGTCGCCGATGGACAGGGTGTCCTCGATGATGATGAACAGCCCGGTGATCACGTCCTGGACCAACTGCTGGGAACCGAAACCGATGGCCAGCCCCACCACCCCGGCACCGGCCAGCAACGGCGCGACATTGATCCCCAAGTTGGCCAGGGTGGTGATCGCACCGATCACCAGCAGGATCACTTTCAACGCATTGCGCAGCAGCGGCAGGATGGTTTTCGCCCGCATGCTCGGCTGGCGCGAAGCGCGGCGGTTGATCGGCGGTTTGAGGGATTCCTGGATCGCGGTGTCGAGCACCACCCAGAGCAACCAGGTTGCCAGCAGGATCAGGCCGATACGGCTGAGGGAATCGCTGATGGCCCGGCCCACGCTGTTCTGCTCGGCGAATTCATACAACGAAAAACCCCAGATCCGCCCCAGCAGTTCGATAAAGCCCACCGCCAGGGCGATACGCAGCACAGCGTGTAGCACGCTGAGCAAGCGTTCCTTGTACACACTGCTGCGCTGGATCGACGCCATCCCACGAGCCTTGAACAGGTGTTGGAACACGGTGCTGAGAAACACCGTGGCAATCAGCAGCACGGTGGTCAGCAAGGCGCAGCGCAAGGCTTTCTGGCTGTCTTCGCCGGCACCGATCAGGTTGACCGTCGAGACCAGCACCATCAACAGGATCGGCCAGTACCAGAGCCCGGAAAAGATCCGCAGCGACTCCTGCAGCGCCGGTTGCTTCAGGCGCTGGCTCAACGGGCGATTGCGGATCAGGTGCGCCACCGGTCGCCGCAACCTGAAGACCAGCACGCCGAACAGGATGGAGGCGAACAGGGCAGTGAACACCGCAACGCTGCTGGTGATATTGCTGCCCAGTTGCAGGGCGATCTGCGGGCTGGTCAGGGCATCACTCAAGGCGGCCAGGAAACCGATCGCAAACAGCTGCCGCGGACTGTCCGCGCAAATGATCCGCACGGCCTGGCGCTTGTGGCCGAAGTTGAACAGCACCGTCAGGCAAAGCAGGGCCGCACTGGTGAAAATGCCGCTGCTGGTGGCGTAGGTCAGGCACAACGCCAGCGCCCGTCCCGCCGAGGCCGGCAGGAAGTGACCGACATAGAGGGTGAATGGCAGGGAGAGCAACGCCGGCAACAGGTAAGGCAAGGCATAACCGAGCACGGACTGACTGCGCTCACGGGGCTGCAACCAGCGGTGCCGGTTGATGCGGCGGGCGGCGAAACGCCCCGCCTTGACCAGGGCCGCGAAGCTGGCGAGCCAGGCGACCGATAACAACAGGAAGTCGCCGGCCACGCCCCAGGGCGAACGCTCGCGGGTCTGGCTGACCAGTTGCCCCATCTCGTCGGCCGCGCGATCGGCCCGCAGGCGCCAGGCGTCGAGCAGGTGACCGTTGAGGTCAAGCTGGTTCTGCGCGTCATCGATGCTGGAGCTGAGGGTGCCGAGCAGTCCGCCCTGTACCAGCACATCGGGTTTGGCGGGTGTGCTGGAGGGAGGGCTGGCAGGCAGCGGCAGCGCCGTGGCGGCACCCACCCCGCCGCTGGCGCACAAGAGCAACAGGGTCAGCAGTAGCGTCGTATTGAATCGGGACAAAACCAGGCACCTCATCAGCCATCTCTGTAAGAGACTGAGTGCCAATGGGGCGGCAAAGTTCGTTTGTTCGTCCCGATAGGTATTTGGACGGTTCGATATCGTATGAATATTTGCCTACAGATCAAATATGTTGTGCCTTTACCTGTATTTTTCCGCACAAGTGAAACCCCGACACTGCGCTCCTGATCAAACCTACCGGAGTTGCAGCCATGCCCATTGCCTTGCTGGCGCTGACCCTCAGCGCCTTTGCCATCGGGACGACCGAGTTCGTCATCGTTGGCCTGTTACCCACCATCGGCGCCGACCTCGGTGTCGACCTGCCTTCCGCCGGCCTGCTGGTCAGCCTCTATGCCCTGGGTGTCGCCATCGGCGCCCCGGTGCTGACCGCCCTCACCGGCAAGGTCCCGCGCAAACTCCTGCTGTTGTCGCTGATGGTACTGTTCACCCTCGGCAACCTGCTGGCCTGGCAAGCGCCGAGCTACGAGTCGCTGATCCTCGCGCGCATCGTCACCGGCCTGGCCCACGGGGTGTTTTTCTCCATCGGTTCGACCATCGCCACCAGCCTGGTGCCGAAGGAAAAGGCCGCCAGTGCGATCGCCATCATGTTCACCGGCCTGACCGTGGCCCTGGTCACCGGCGTACCCCTGGGGACTTTTATCGGCCAGCATTTCGGTTGGCGCGAAACCTTTCTCGCCGTGTCCGCCCTGGGTGTGATCGCCTTTATCGGCAGCCTGATCTATGTGCCGAAGAACATCACACACAACAAGCCGGCCTCACTGCTGCAACAACTGCAAGTGTTGAAGCAACCGCGTCTGCTGCTGGTGTATGCGATGACCGCCGCCGGTTATGGCGGCACCTTTATCGCCTTTACCTTTCTGGCGCCGATCCTTCAGGACATCTCCGGCTTTCAGCCCGGCACCGTCAGCCTGGTACTGCTGGTCTACGGTGTCTCGGTGGCGGTGGGTAATATCTGGGGCGGGAAACTGGCGGACAAACGCGGTCCCATTGGCGCGCTGAAGCTGATCTTCCTGCTGCTGGCGGTCGTGCTGTTCGTGCTGACCTTCACCGCCGGCAATCCCTGGTTGGTCCTGCTGACCGTGCTGGCCTGGGGCGCGGTGGCCTTCGGCAATGTGCCGGGCCTGCAGATCTATGTAGTGCGCCAGGCCGAACATCACACGCCTCATGCGGTGGATGTAGCTTCGGGCCTGAATATCGCCGCCTTCAACCTCGGCATTGCCGGCGGGGCCTGGATCGGTGGCCTGATCGTCGCCAACCTGGGCCTGATCCATACCACCTGGATTGGCGGATTGGTGGTGCTGGTGGCCCTGGCACTGACAGCCTGGAGCGGTCGGCTGGATCGACTGGGGCCGGTGTATGCCGAGCCTGCAGAAGGTTCGGCGCGGGTGGTAGCTGGCCACTGAACTCACCTTGGAAACACGCTCCCTTGTAGGAGCCTGGCTTGCCAGCGAAGAGGCCTTCAAGATCGCCAAAAGCTTCGCGGCGATGCGGCGTCCCGACAAGCCCTGCTCCTACAGACCGTGGTTAACCACGTCCTGATGCTCGGCAGACGCGAATCGGTTCGCCCCCCTATTGGACCCGATTTTATTCCTTGGACTTGCGGTGCTCCGTGACGCTCAAGCCGGCATGCCCCCAGTTATCGGTATCCACTTCCTCGATCACGATATGGGTCACCTCCGGCGGTTTACCGAGCACCCGTTGCAGAGTCTCGGTGATTTCGGCGATGACCTGGGCTTTCTGCTCGCGGGTCACGCCCTCACGGGTAATACGAACGCTGACAAAAGGCATGCTGTGCTCCAGTGGTTGAAAGAAGGTTTGGCGACGCGCTGGTGGAACTCACTTTATTGCCCCACACTCATTTGATAAATACGGATGCCCGTACCTCATTTGATCCCCCAGTGTAATCAATCATGCAACGACAGTTCGACGACCTCATGCTCGGCAGCATCGAGCTGTTTTGCCTGGCGGCCGAGGCCGGCAACTTCACCGCCGCCGCCCAGGTGGCCGGGGTCACGCCGGCGGCGGTGAGTCGCTCGGTGTCGCGCATGGAAGAACGCCTCGGCGTGCGGCTGTTTACCCGTACCACCCGCAGCGTGCGCCTGACCGAGGGCGGCCGCAGCTACTTCGAACAATGCAAGCAGGCCCTGACCCAACTGACCGAAGCGCAACGGGAAGTCATGGGCAAGCAACAGGAACCGGCCGGCACCTTGCGCATCAGCATCCCGACACCCTACGCCCACCACCGCATCCTGCCATTGCTACCGGCCTTTCGTAAGCGCTATCCGGCGGTGAAGGTCGAGGTGCATATCAGCAACCGCAATATCGACTTCGTCGAAGAAGGCTACGACCTGGCGATCCGCGTGCGGGTGCTGCCTGATTCGGGGCTGATTGCACGACATCTGGAAGACGCCGCGCTGGTGGTGATCGCCACGCCTGAATACCTGCAACGAGCCGGTACACCACAAACGCTGGAAGACCTGCCACAGCACGAGTGCATCCAGTTCGAACTGCCCAGCAGCGGTCGGCGGATTGCCTGGTTGTTCAAGGATGCCGAGGGCAAGGAGCGGGAGCTGCTGGCCGAGAGCAGCTACTGCTGCTCCGATGATGTATTGGGCGGAGTGACACTGGCGAAGAACGGTGCCGGGTTGTTCCAGACCTATCGTTTCATTGTCGAAAAGGAACTGGCCGACGGCTCGCTGGTGGAAGTGCTCCACCCCTTCGCTGGCCGCTCGCGGCCGTTCACCCTGCTCTACCCCCATGGTCGACATGTGCCGTTGCGGTTGAAGGCGTTTGTCGATTTTCTGCTGGAGTATCGGGAGCGCTGGAGCGCCTGAGGCCTGCAGATAACACCCAACGCGACCCATTGTAGGAGGCGGCTTGCCGGCGATAGCATTTCAGCCGCGATAGGTTATCCGTGCAGATCGGCTCGAGGTCGCCAGGCTGACACAGCGCAGCGCCAGAACGGAGGTCGGGTCCACCAGCGCCACACGGTGACCGCGCACTTGGAAGTCGTCGCAATGGCTGAGCACCAGGGGCAACTCCGTGCAGCCGAGGATAATCACCTCGGCGCCCAGCTCACACAGGTGCTCGACCGCCAGCAGCAACTGCTCCTTGCACAGGCCATCGGTGAACCCGGCCTTGATGCCACGCTCGCCATAAATCGCGCTCATCACCAGCTCCTGATAATCGAAGCCGGGAATCAGCAGGGGCAAGCCGGCGTGGCGGGCAGCCTGGTGGTAGACCTGGCTTTGCACCGTGCCCGAGGTGGCGAGCAGGCCGATATGCTTGCCACTGCCGTGCTGGCGGGCAATCGCCTCGACGGTTTCACTGAGCATATTGATGATCGGCACCCGCAAATAAGGCTGGAGCCGCTCGACGAAGGCATGGGCGGTGTTGCACGGAATCGCGATAGCCTGCGCGCCGGCACTTTCCAGGCGCTTGCAGGTGGCGTAGAGCGCCAGGGTCGGGTCGGCCTCATCGAACAGCAGGTTGGCCGTGCGGTCCGGAATCTGCGGATTCTGCTCCACCACCATTTTGATATGGTCCTGGTCGCGTCCCGCCGGGGTGTGACGGACCACCTTGGCCATAAAGTCCACGGTGGCCGCCGGACCGACACCGCCGACGACTCCCAGTTTGAATGGCGCATGTGGCGGCTCATCGTCGGCAGTGGTCACGGCGGCGGCATAGATCTCGTTGATGTCGAGCACCCTCAGGCCGCGCCGCTGCAAATCGGCGCAAACCAGCGAAAGCTCGGTCAACCCCGGAACGATCAGATTCGCGCCCAGTTCCTGTAGCGACAGGCTAGCTTGGTACACACCTTCCAGCGGAACACCTTGCAGATAGCCGTCCTTGATGCCGTTGAGACCATACATGGCGTCCATCAGGCCGCGTTGATCCGATTCGGGGGGATAGACCAGCTGGAAATCCCCGCCCAGATAGCGCTCGAACAAACCGGAGTGACGCACATAGTCCGAGGCCAGAACGCCCAGTCGCGTGCCCGGCTCGGCGATCCGGCGAATGTGTTCGGCCAGGGCCGCCATCAGGTCGAGGACCGGAATCCCCAGTTCCTGCTGGATCTCTTCACGGAACGTCTGGCTGGCGAAACACGGCAGCACTACCGCGTCGATCCCACCCGCCTCGAATGACTGGCAGACCCGGAACACATAGAACTTGCGCGCGGTCATGCTCGCCTCGCGGTCCAGGGGCAGCAGCACGTCCTTGAACGGATGCTGTTCGAAGAGGAAGTGATAGCGCCCCTGGTCCGCCAGCACCGCCCTGGACTTGACCAGTTTGAAGAACAGATCGCCGCCGGCCAGGGAGCCGAGGCCGCCGACGATGCCCAGCTTGCGGGCGACTGGCGGCGTTTCGGATTTTTTGCCTTGGGTGTTCATGGTCGAGGTTCTCAAACCGTGGTCGCTGGGGTACGCGTCAACGCGACGGAATGGGCGACGGGCAACTCGTCCTGCTGCTCCTCGGACTCATATTCCTGTTCGGCGCGGGCAACCACTGCGGTCGCGATACTGTTGCCCACCACATTGGTCGCGGTTCGCGCCATGTCGAGGAACTGGTCGATACCGATGATCAGCAACAGGCCGGCTTCAGGCAGATTGAACATCGGCAAAGTCGCAGCCACCACCACGACCGAAGCCCGGGCGACACCGGCCATGCCTTTGCTGGTGACCATCAGCGTCAGCAGAATCAGCAACTGCTGGGTGAAACTCAGCTCGATGTTGTAGGCCTGGGCGATAAACAGGATGGCAAAGGATTGATACATCATCGAGCCGTCGAGGTTGAACGAGTAACCCAGGGGCAGGACGAAGCTGGAGACACGTTTCGGTGCGCCGAACTTCTCCAGGGCCTCCATGGTTTTCGGGTAGGCGGACTCACTGCTGGCGGTGGAAAACGCCAACAGTATCGGCTCCTTGATCAGCTTGCCGAGGGTGAACACCGAACGCCCGAGAAACAGGTAACCGGCGCCGAACAACACCGCCCAGAGAATGGCTATACCCAGGTAGAACTCGGCGATCAGCTTGCCGTAGTCCAGCAACAGGCCGAGGCCTTCGGTGGTGATTGCACTGGCAATGGCGGCGAACACGCCAATGGGCGCGAAGGCCATGACGTAGTCGGTGATCTTGAACATCACCTTGGCCAGTTCATCCACCAGGCTGGTGATGCGGGTAAAACCGGCCTGCTTGAGCCCCGCCAGGGCGAAACCGAAGAACAGCGAGAACACCACGATCTGCAGGATTTCGTTGTTGGCCATGGCCTCGGCAATGCTGCGCGGGAACACATGGCTGACAAACACCTTGAGGCTGAAATCGCCGGTATTCACCACCTGGGCCGCAACCGCAACGTGATCGACGTGCAGGTTCATCCCGGCGCCGGGCAGGAACAGGTTGACCAGCAGCATGCCGATCAGCAGGGAGATCAGCGACGCGCTGATAAACCAGGCCATGGCGCGGGTACCGATACGCCCCACCGAGCGTGAGCTGCCGAGGCTGGCGATACCGCCCACCAGGGTGGCGAACACCAGGGGCGCGATAATCATCTTGATCATTCGCAGGAAGATATCGGTGACCATCGAGAAGTAGGCGGCGATGTCCTTGGCCGACTTGGCGTCCGCCGCGAAGTGATGGCACAGCCAGCCGACCAGGACCCCGGCGGCGATGCCGATGGCGATATGACGGGGTAATCTGTTTTTGCTCATGGTGTTTCCCTCAAGTCTGTTGTCGGTTTTTTTGCTTGGCAGGAAAAGAATCGTCGGCCCGGCCGCTCTGCGGCGCCGCGCCCAAATGCATAACTCACAAACACCTCGGTCCTGTAGGAGCAGGGCTTGCCCGCGAAGCTTTTGGCGGCCTCAAGAACGCCTTCGCGGGCAATCGAGCGTCGACCGGCCGTTCCTACAGGTTCCGTGTCCATGGCCCGATTCTAGGGTGAGCCCGCCCAGCAGATGATGAGTAATCGCCATCACCCGATGCGCTTTTGGAATAGTTATGAAAAATCCGGAGAAGCCCGACAGGCACTGACGTAGACTCGTGATCACCGCGACCAAGGTGGGCAGCATGCAAATCAAGTGGCTGGACGATCTGCTCGCGATCGAGCAACACAAGAATTTTTCCCGGGCCGCCGAAGTTCGCTGCGTCACCCAGTCGGCGCTGTCCCGGCGTATCCGCTCGCTGGAAGACTGGGTCGGCGCGCAGCTGGTCGACCGCGGCACCTACCCGGTACAACTGACTCAAGCCGGCCAACTGTTCTGCGAACAAGGCCGCGAGGCGCTGGCGGCGCTGCTGGAATTGCGCTCAACCTTGCGCCAGGACGAAAAAATGCCTGGGCGTTCGATTCAGATCACGGCAGGCCACAGCCTGTCGATCACCTTCCTGCCCAAATGGCTGGCGCAATTTCAAAAGCACCACGAGCCGTTCAACGTGCGGGTGGTCGCGGCGAATATCCACGACGCGGTGATTGCCCTGGCGGAAGGCAATTGCGACCTGATGATCGTTTACCACCACCCCCAGGCGCCGATCCTGATCGACGCTGACAAGTTCGCCAGCCTGCCCCTGGGCCGGGACGCCTTCCTGCCGTTCTGTGCACCGGACCGTAGTGGTAAACCTCTGTATCGACTGCCCGGAAAGGCTGGAAAACCGGTCCCCTACCTGGCCTACACCGCCACGACCTTTCTCGGGCGCGTGGCCGACCTGATCCTCAAGAACGCGGCCACGCCTTGCGAACTGACCCGTTGCTACGAGGCCGACATGACCATGCTGCTGATGCAGATGGCCATCGAAGGGTATGGAGTGGCCTGGCTACCGCAGAGCGCCGCTGCGCCAGCCGTGGATAACGGGCAACTGGTGAAAGCCGGGGGCAATGAATGGAACACCGGTCTGGAGATTCGCGCTTATTGTTCGCTGGCCAATCAGAACCCGACCATGCGCGAGTTGTGGGAAACCTTGGGCAAGGCTTCGCGGGAAGTGGGTGAGTAGAAGATCACTGAACAACCCTCTATGCCAGTTGAAACTTTTCGACTTAAATACCCCCCGCCAGTCACATTGCAGCTCCTCATCGTGCGCGCTACCTTTTCCCTGTCGCTGCCAATTCAGCGGCCGGGCTTGGAAACCCGAATTGAGGGTATAGGCGCACCAGCGCCCCAACCACGATGGCAGGCGCTGTTTCTTTGTCTGCAATGTCGTGCAATGGCGGCTGTGCGTGGGAGGACTTCGGTCCTGCCGGGACCTATACCCCCGGTTTTCCAACCTGCGTACAGCTGCCACCCACTCGCTTGGAAACGAACGTGGCGGCTATTTCCCCAGGTATAGGAGTTAGCGCATGGACGGTTTCACTCAAGCAAAGACTTACCTTCAAACAGCCAGCACCCTGGCCCATGCCGGAGGTGTCCAATGACCAATCCCCCACCAAACAAAACACTCGGCGTCATCACCTTCTCCCAGTGCGGCTCCCAAGGTCGTGAACTATTTCGCGTAAACCCTGGCGTTCCCATTCTGGAAGCCATGGAGCACGCGTCCCTCCTGCTCTACTGCGCCAAAGCACTCTCCCTCGATGCTGCCCTGGAAAGCGATGGCGAACGTTATGCCTGGGCTTCGCATTACCTGGGCGAGATGGGCAAGGCGGTCATCGATGATTTGACGCAGGGAATGTTGCGCGGGGCGTCGGTGTAAGCGGGTAATAACAGGCAATAAAAAAGCCCGTGACATTAATAGCCACGGGCTTTTGACTAGCGCTTTCGCCACGTGTCGCATACCTAGTGGGCACCTCCACAAGGGCTGCCCAGAGCCTTGGCACCATAAAGCCACCGCCAGGGAGCGCTACGTGTCAAAACCCCACGCCCCAGTCGCATCGTCGGTCTATACAAAGGATCTTCATCAAGACGACTTCATTCTGCACCCAGAGACTGAGCATCAGAGTTTTGGCTACGCACCAGAAATGTATCGCCCCGGGCATCACGGGTTGCGCAACACCGAACGGTACCCAGTTGCAGATCCAGCTTCGCTCAGACAGCGTGGAGCTGGAGCATCATGTCGATCTGGCGGTGCCCCATGTTAAGGACCGTTGATGGCTATTAGATTTGAACCCAAGATAGGGCAGATTCTGGAGTGCAACTATGGGGACTACCAGTACGATGAAGACGGTGACATAGCTTTCAAGAGCTACGACTATCGCTTGAAGCCAGAAATGATCAAGAACCGTTTGGTTGTCGTGCTAAATGCGCGGATTGACCCTAATGCCTGCATAGTCGTGCCGCTGTCGACAACAAAGGACATGGGGAAGCTCAGCCGTGGTTTGCATGTCGAGCTGGGGAGCGAGCTGATAGACGAGCTGCCTTACTTTAAGCAACAAACCAGGTGGGCAAAAGCCGACCTCATTGAACAGGTCAGCAAACAACGCCTCTTCAAGCCCAGGGCTATGCGTGGGCACCTGGAGCAGGTGCTATCCCGGGAGGTGGTGACTCTCATTCAGAAAGCCGTAATAAAAGCTGTAAACGCTGGGGCATTGCTCAAAGAAAATTGACATGCGCGTCAACCAGCCATAGAATTTTTCACGTAGCCCTTGAGGCACTTGAGTTTTATCCCCCTAGAGGGACCTGCAAAGCCCGGTTAACAACCGGGCTTTTGCCTTTCTGAGAATCGTGTTTCTGTTCCGGTGGCGACCTTGCGGACTCCATCGTCGGCAACCCGGCTCACGCAGGGACGGTATTCGGCCTTAGCTGAATGGCATTAGCCCGTCGGGCGCCTTTTAGAAAAGTCTAGAGGGCTGGTAGTCGCAGCGCTTACTTAGCTAGTCTCAAGAGACTGGGTCGCAAGCCAACCGTTGTTGCCTGGTTGCCGCTACCGCAGGATGGTGACGTCCTGCAATCCGCACTGTCGGTCCATAGACACCGTGACACCGAACAGCAATGCTCTTATTGAGCCCTCGTTGGTAGATTAGCAACAGCTAACCATTTGATCAATCCCCGGCACTTGCGGGTCTTACTAACGAGAAGCCCCCGCAGGGCGAGGGCTTCAAAGAGACACTTTACAAGAAAGTCTCTGGTGTTCGTCAGAACGGAATATCGTCATCAAAGCTGTCGAAATCCGGAGCCGGCTGCGGTGCGGCCTGCTGTGGTGCCGGGCGCGATTGCTGCGGGGCCGACTGCTGTGGGCGCGACTGCTGCGGACGCGGAGCCTGTTGGCGTGGCGCGGACTGGTCGTAGCCGCCGCCTTGTTGGTCGCCCTGTTGTGGACGGCCACCCAGCAGCTGCATGGTGCCCTGCATGTCGACGATGATTTCAGTGGTGTAGCGCTTGATGCCGTCTTTTTCCCACTCGCGGGTCTGCAACTTGCCTTCGATGTAGACCTGCGAACCTTTACGCAGGTACTCGCCGGCAATCTCGGCGACCTTGCCGAACATCGACACACGGTGCCACTCGGTCTTCTCGACCTTCTGACCAGTCTGCTTGTCGGTCCACTGTTCGCTGGTCGCCAGACTCAGGTTGGTCACGGCGTTGCCGTTAGGCAGGAAGCGAACCTCAGGATCCTGGCCGCACGTGCCGACCAATATGACTTTGTTAACCCCACGGGCCATAACGTTCTCCTAGGCTTCGCACGCTTGGGGCGCCGGTTCATTGACCAGGCGCTCAAGGGTCGTGCGATCCAACAATTCGGTGTCCAATTTGATGTAAATGGCAGCCTCTTCGGCCACCATGACTGCATCGGTTACCCCTACGATCGCCTTGAGGCGCTCGACCAGACCGGCTTCGCGGATCGCTTCAGGCGATAACGGCACGCGCAGGCTCGTCACATAGGGTGGTTCGCGCATGGTAACAGCAAAGGCCAGCCAGAGTGCAGCCAGACCGGCGCATCCAAGGAAAACCGCCGACAAACCGCCATGCTGGAACATCCAGCCGCCCATGATCCCGCCGAGCGCGGAGCCGAGGAACTGGCTGGTGGAATACACCCCCATCGCCGTGCCCTTGCCGCCCGCCGGTGAAACCTTGCTGATCAACGACGGCAAGGAAGCTTCCAGCAGATTGAACGCGGTGAAGAACACCACGGTACCAATCACCAGCGCCCGCAAACTGTCGCCGAACTCCCAGAAGAATAGCTCAGTGAGCATCAAGGTCGTCACGGCGCCGAGTAAAACTCGTTTCATTTTGCGTTTTTTCTCGCCATAGATGATGAACGGGATCATGGCGAAGAAGGAAATCAGCAGCGCGGTCAGGTACACCCACCAGTGCTGCTCCTTGGGCAACCCGGCTTTTTCCACCAGGGCCAGGGGCAAGGCGACAAAGCTGGACATCAGCATCGCGTGCAGGACGAAGATCCCCAGGTCCAGGCGCAGCAGGTCAGGATGCTTGAGGGTCGGCAACAACGCCTTACGGGCCACGCCGGACTCACGGTGCTGCAACGGCCCCGTGGAGTGCGGGACCATGAAGGCGATGATCAGGATCCCCAGCAGCGCCATGCCGCCAGTGGCCAGGAACAGGCCGGACAGACCGAAGGCGCGGGTCAGCAAGGGGCCGACCACCATCGCCACGGCGAACGACAGACCAATGGTCATGCCGATCATCGCCATGGCCTTGGTCCGGTGCTGCTCGCGGGTCAGGTCCGAGAGCAGCGCCATGACCGCCGCGGAAATCGCCCCGGCACCTTGCAGGATCCGGCCGGCGATCACGCCCCAGATCGAATCGGCGTTGGCCGCCAGCAAGCTGCCCAGGGCGAAGACCACCAGCCCGAGGTAGATCACCGGGCGTCGGCCGATGCGATCGGAAATGATCCCGAAGGGAATCTGGAATACCGCCTGGGTCAGGCCATAGGCGCCGATGGCCAGGCCGATCAGGGCCGGTGTCGCCCCCGCGAGATCCATCCCGTAAGTAGCCAGAACCGGCAACACCATGAACATGCCAAGCATACGGAAAGCGAACACCAGGGCCAGGCCGCTTGCCGCGCGGGTCTCGCTGCCACTCATGCGTTCGCTGTGGGGATCGTGCATGGAAAAACCTCGTGTGAACCGGCGGCGATTCTACCAGTCCCATCGATAGAGGGGATACATGGCGACGCTTTGTCGCGAGCTGTCATGCAAGACTGAAATACTGTCGGCCGATAGTGTGCATCCATCCAGTATTTAGCCTTATACTCTTGCGTTTACCGCCCGCCGTGCGAGGCCATCTTGGACAAGATCCTGATTCGTGGGGCTCGAACCCACAACCTGAAGAACATCGACCTGACCCTGCCCCGGGACAAGCTGATCGTGATCACCGGCTTGTCCGGGTCCGGCAAGTCGTCCCTGGCCTTCGACACCTTATACGCCGAAGGGCAACGCCGTTACGTGGAATCACTGTCGGCCTATGCCCGGCAATTCCTCTCGATGATGGAAAAACCCGACGTCGACACCATCGAAGGCCTGTCGCCGGCGATCTCCATCGAGCAGAAGTCGACGTCGCATAACCCGCGTTCGACGGTCGGTACCATCACCGAGATCTACGACTACCTGCGTCTGCTGTATGCCCGCGTAGGCACCCCGCGCTGCCCGGACCACGATATCCCGCTGGAGGCCCAGACCGTCAGCCAGATGGTCGACCTGGTGCTGGCCCAGCCCGAAGGCGCCAAGCTGATGCTGCTGGCGCCGGTGATCCGTGAGCGCAAGGGCGAGCACCTGTCGGTGTTCGAAGAGCTGCGGGCGCAAGGTTTTGTCCGCGCCCGGGTCAATGGTCGGCTCTGCGAGCTGGACGAAGTGCCCAAGCTCGACAAGCAGAAGAAGCATTCCATCGATGTGGTGGTCGACCGCTTCAAGGTTCGTGGCGACCTGCAACAACGCCTGGCCGAGTCCTTCGAGACCGCGCTGAAGCTGGCGGACGGCATCGCCCTGGTAGCACCGATGGACGACGAACCCGGCGAGGAGATGATCTTCTCCGCGCGCTTCGCCTGTCCGATCTGCGGTCATGCCATCAGCGAGCTGGAACCCAAGCTGTTCTCCTTCAACAACCCGGCCGGCGCCTGTCCGACCTGTGACGGCCTGGGGGTGAAGCAGTTCTTCGACACCAAGCGCCTGGTCAATGGCGAACTGACTCTGGCCGAAGGAGCGATACGCGGCTGGGACCGACGCAATGTCTATTACTTCCAGATGCTCGGGTCGCTGGCGTCCCATTACGGCTTCAGCCTGGAAGTACCGTTCAACACGCTGCCGGCGGACCAGCAGAAGCTGCTCCTGCAAGGCAGCGGCAGCCAGAACGTCGACTTCAAGTACCTCAACGACCGAGGCGATATCGTCAAGCGCTCCCACCCGTTCGAAGGCATCGTGCCGAACCTGGAGCGGCGTTACCGCGAAACCGAATCGGCCACCGTGCGCGAAGAGCTGGCCAAGTTCCTCAGCACCCAGCCCTGCCCGGATTGCCGTGGCACCCGTCTGCGTCGCGAGGCGCGGCACGTGTGGGTGGGCGAGAAGACCCTGCCGGCCGTGACCAACCTGCCGATCGGCGATGCCTGCGAATACTTCGGCGTGCTGAAGCTGACCGGCCGCCGCGGGGAAATCGCCGACAAGATTCTCAAGGAAATCCGTGAGCGCCTGCAGTTCCTGGTCAACGTCGGCCTGGATTATCTGTCCCTGGATCGTAGCGCCGACACCCTGTCCGGTGGCGAAGCGCAGCGCATTCGCCTGGCCAGCCAGATTGGCGCCGGCCTCGTGGGGGTGTTGTACATCCTCGATGAACCGTCCATCGGTTTGCACCAGCGGGACAACGACCGCCTGCTCGGCACCCTGAAGCACCTGCGCGACATCGGCAACACAGTGATCGTGGTCGAGCACGATGAAGACGCGATTCGCCTGGCCGATTATGTGGTCGACATCGGCCCGGGTGCAGGCGTGCATGGCGGCCATATCGTCGCCGAAGGCACACCGGCCGAGGTCATGGCCCACCCTGACTCGTTGACCGGCAAGTATTTGTCCGGCCGGGTGAAGATCGAAGTACCAGCCAAGCGCACACCGCGTAACAAGAAGCAGGTGTTGACGCTCAAGGGCGCTCGCGGCAACAACTTGCGCAACGTCGACCTGGAGATCCCGTTGGGTCTGCTGACCTGCGTGACCGGCGTGTCCGGTTCCGGCAAGTCGACGCTGATCAACAACACCCTGTTCCCCCTGAGTTCTACCGCGCTGAACGGCGCGACGACGCTGGAAGCCGCGGCCCACGACAGCATCAACGGCCTGCAACACCTGGACAAGGTGGTGGATATCGACCAGAGCCCCATCGGTCGTACCCCGCGTTCGAACCCGGCCACCTACACCGGCCTGTTCACGCCGATCCGCGAGCTGTTCGCTGGCGTACCGGAGTCCCGTTCACGGGGTTACGGTCCGGGGCGTTTCTCGTTCAACGTCAAGGGAGGGCGCTGCGAAGCCTGCCAGGGCGATGGCCTGATCAAGGTGGAAATGCACTTCCTGCCGGACATCTATGTGCCGTGCGACGTGTGCAAGAGCAAGCGCTACAACCGCGAAACCCTCGAGATCAAGTACAAGGGCAAGAGCATCCACGAGGTGCTGGAGATGACCATCGAGGAGGCGCGGGAGTTCTTCGACGCGGTGCCGGCCCTGGCGCGCAAGCTGCAGACGCTGATGGATGTGGGCCTGTCGTATATCAAGCTGGGGCAGTCGGCAACCACCCTGTCCGGCGGCGAGGCGCAGCGGGTCAAGCTGTCCCGCGAACTGTCCAAGCGCGATACCGGCAAGACCCTGTATATCCTCGACGAGCCGACCACCGGCCTGCACTTCGCGGATATCCAGCAACTGCTGGACGTGCTGCACCGCCTGCGCGACCACGGCAATACCGTGGTGGTGATCGAGCACAACCTGGATGTGATCAAGACCGCCGACTGGTTGGTGGATCTTGGGCCTGAAGGCGGCTCCAAGGGCGGGCAGATCATTGCCGTTGGCACGCCGGAGCAAGTGGCGGAGATGTCGCAGTCTCACACCGGGCATTACCTGAAGCCGCTGTTGCTGCGCGATCGGGCGTAAACCGGCGGAATGAAAAAGCCCCTGTCATTGAATGATGACAGGGGCTTTTTTGTGGTCGCTGAAATCGCTGTCTCAGAACTGCGATTGCAGGTAATTCTGCAACCCGATGGACTTGATCAGCCCCAACTGCTTCTCCAGCCAGTAGGTGTGATCTTCCTCGGTATCGGCCAACTGCTGGCGCAGGATCTCGCGGGTGACGTAATCCTTGTGCACTTCACAGAGCTCGATGCCCTTGCACAGCGCGGCACGCACCTTGTACTCCAGGCGCAGGTCGGCGGCGAACATGTCAGGCACCGTGGTACCGATGTCCAGGTCGTCCGGGCGCATGCGTGGCGTGCCTTCCAGCATCAGGATCCGGCGCATCAGCGCATCGGCGTGTTGTGCCTCTTCTTCCATTTCGTGATTGATGCGCTCGTAGAGCTTGCTGAAGCCCCAGTCCTCGTACATCCGCGAATGGATGAAATACTGATCACGTGCCGCCAGCTCACCGGTCAGCAACGTGTTGAGGTAATCGACTACGACCTGGTTACCTTGCATAGCCCTACATCTCCCTGCTTGAAAGGCTGTATTTTGAACCAAGCTGACTGCAAGGTCACTGGAAAAACGCAAACAAAGTGAAGATTTTCCGAGAAAAGCAGCCTAAAAAACGCAAAAACCGCCCTGAGTGAGGGCGGTTCTGCTTCTCGTTTAGACTTAGTTCAGCACTACGCCCAAGGCCTTGGCGATGCCTTCGCCGTAAGCCGGATCAGCCTTGAAGAAGTGCTGCAACTGACGCTCGACCACATCGCTGGAAACACCCGACATCGCACCGGCTATATTGCTGATCAGCAGCGCTTTCTGCTCGGCGCTCATCAGCCGGAACAAGGCACCGGCATGGCTGTAGTAGTCGGTATCTTCGCGGTGATCGTAACGATCCGCCGCACCACTGAGGGCCAAGGCCGGCTCAGCGTAGCGAGGAGCCTGTTTGGGCGCGTCGACGTAGCTGTTGGGCTCGTAGTTCGGCGCGGCGCCACCGTTGCTGCCAAAGGCCATGGAGCCGTCACGCTGGTAGCTGTTGACCGGGCTGCGTGGGGCGTTCACCGGCAGTTGCTGGTGATTGGTGCCGACACGGTAGCGGTGGGCATCCGCATAGGCGAAGACACGCCCTTGCAGCATGCGGTCCGGCGACAGGCCAACACCCGGCACCATATTGCTCGGAGCGAAAGCGGCCTGCTCGACTTCAGCGAAGTAGTTCAGCGGATTGCGGTTGAGCTCCAGCTCGCCGACTTCGATCAACGGGAACTCTTTCTGCGACCAGGTCTTGGTCACGTCGAAGGGGTTCTCGTGATGCGCCGCGGCCTGAGCCTCGGTCATGATCTGGATGCACACGCTCCATTTCGGGAAATCGCCGCGTTCGATGGCGCCGAACAGATCACGCTGGGCGTAGTCAGGATCGGTACCCGCCAGGCGTGCCGCCTCGGCCGGTGCCAGGTTCTTGATGCCCTGCTTGGTCTTGTAGTGCCATTTCACCCAGTGACGCTCGCCCTTGGCGTTGATCAGGCTGTAGGTGTGGCTGCCGAAGCCGTGCATATGACGGTAGCCGTCCGGGATCCCGCGGTCCGAGAACAGGATGGTGACCTGGTGCAACGCCTCGGGCGAGTGCGACCAGAAGTCCCACATCATCTGCGCGCTTTTCAGGTTGCTTTGCGGCAGGCGTTTCTGGGTGTGGATAAAGTCGGGGAATTTCAGCGGATCGCGGATAAAGAACACCGGCGTGTTGTTGCCGACGATGTCCCAGTTGCCTTCCTCGGTGTAGAACTTCAGGGCGAAACCCCGTGGATCGCGCTCGGTGTCAGCCGAACCGCGTTCGCCACCCACGGTGGAGAAGCGCAGGAAGGTCGGGGTCTGCTTGCCCACGGACTCGAACAGCTTGGCGCTGGTGTACTGGGTGATGTCCTTGGAAACGGTGAAGGTCCCGTAGGCACCCGAGCCCTTGGCGTGTACACGGCGCTCAGGGATGTTTTCGCGGTTGAAGTGGGCGAGCTTCTCGATCAGGTGAAAGTCGTCGAGCAGCAGCGGGCCGCGAGGGCCGGCGGAACGGGAATTCTGGTTGTCCGCAACGGGCGCGCCGCTGGCGGTGGTCAGCGTTTTATTCTGGCTCATGCTTGTCCTTCCTCTCTCGGTCTTGGTGCTGCCGGCTAATCGGCTGAGAGGGAGTATTGACCATCAATATGACGGGGACAAATTCATTAAGTAATTGTCACCCATAGAAATACGCTATCGAACGACATTTACTTGATAGCAGACAACAAAAAACCGGGCACTAG